>CAZSQY010000095.1:0-1512 GCA_964609285.1 uncultured Pseudomonadales bacterium | reverse complement strand
ACCAGTTCAACCAGGCACAAGTACGGTCGGTCAAACCGTGACTGTGGTGTTTGAACTGAAATAAATTTAAAATCGCTAGTTTTATTGAATAATCAAGCAGTTTGCTTAATTGTTAAGCTTGACAATATAAGTCTGATCTTGATGAAAAACTATTTGACCTAATTCAGACAGTTCTAATATTTTAAGCGAAGAGTAAGCTTCGCGTTCTTTTGACCCAATAATAAGATACTGGGCTTCATATTGGTCTAGCAATTGGCGGGCTTGGGCTGACTGCGGCTGTTCATAAATCAATTTCACTTCAGTCGTTCTTTGACCGGGAATATCAAAACCGCCGCGCCACAGCCATTCATGTACGCGCCAACCTAAAACTGTGGGCAAGCCGGTAAAGGTTGAAATGCGACCATAGGTAGTATAGCTTTCTCCAACTGCTTCTAGTATTACAGGCTGACCAGTGACATTATTTCTTAACCATAAAATGGCAGCGTAGTCACCCGGAGACTGTTGCTGCAGCCATGACAAACCATCTAGACCGCGGTACTTCTTTAAATCAGCGTAAAAAGATTTATAGCCAAAATAAGGATAAATCATGACAGTTAATAAAAACAGGAAAAGCATTATTTTTCTAGCTAAATGAACAAAGCGCTTGGCTTTAAACTGTTGCCAACTAATACTTAACCAAGCAGTAGCCAAACTCATCAAAATAAAACCCTGAAAAGTAAGTTTAAACATGGTATTAGCCCGGGGGTGATTGGGGTAAATGTCTTTCATATAAACCAACTCAGGCAAAATCAGCAAGAGCCAAGCCAGGGCAATCATGGCTATCAACAAGACTAATTGCGGCTGCAGTTTCTTGATTGATTTAACTTTTATGAATTGTTTTAACGCTGCAAATAAAGCTAAACCGCTCATCACAACATGAGGCAGCCACAAAACTAATAACTGCCACAAAGGCGAATGTTCTGTAGCAATCCTGGCGCCCTCTGAAATAGACTCAAAGCTTAGCAGCCAAGGCGCCACTCCCACCCCGGCACCTAGCACAACACCCACTGCACTATACATCAATGCCTCGAGTTTGGTTCTATCTTTAAGTAAAACTAACAAACCAATCACGCCCAGCAATAAGCCATAAATCATAAAATCCCAGGCGCTGGCGCTCATCATTAAACCCAGTTGAAAACCTAATAAACCTGCCCAGGCTATGAACGGTTGTTTAAGCCAATCAGTTAATTTTTTATTTTTTGTTTTTGTCTTTAATAAATATTGAAGCCAAACCAAGATATTGACTAACAGCAACAACACTAGAGGTATATTCCAAACGTGAGCATGGAGATCGCTGACAATAAAACTATAGGCAGGAAATTCATGAATGGTGCGATCAATAAAACGAGTAGCATCAGGATACCAATAACCTTCAAAGCTGCCATTTTTCATCAAGTACCAAGCACTGTGGCCATTACCTGCCAAGACCAACAATAAGCTGCCAATTAAACCAGCCTTAATTAATTGCTTATG
>CAZSQY010000094.1:0-1576 GCA_964609285.1 uncultured Pseudomonadales bacterium | reverse complement strand
AAACTGCTCTGCGCATAAACTCCATGACGCCTTTTCGCATTAAAGTCCAAAACTTCACCGGCGGAGCACCCTGCTTATGCAAAAGCTCAGCTTCTATTTTTGTCCATTGGATAGTCTTTTTTAAATTCTGAGTAGTGTTGCGGTGAGTTAGATGAATCAGAGGTGTATGAAGCAAAACTGCCTCACCATCATAAACAGGTGTCTCATGCACCTTGCCCTGCCACTCTTTTAAATTAGCCGTTTTAAAAACTCGAGTCACCTCGTCATCTTGCCAGCCTCCGTGTTTAAACTGAGTTCCGTAGCAAATATTGCGCCGTTTCATGGACAAAACCACTGCGTCATCTGTTTCAATATGCACCAAAACCTCTTTGGCCAAAGTTGGAGTGAGACGTTCGTCAGGATCCACATACATAACCCAGTCAGTTTCAACATGACTCAAACCTTCGTTGCGCAAACGGGCAAAGGAGGAGTGCTCAAAGTGGATTACTTTAGCACCATAGTTTTCAGCAATGTCCGGAGTAGCGTCATCTGAGCCATTATCAATTAGCAAGATTTTGTTGGCCCAACCCAGAGTATCTAGACAATTAGCCAGCATTTCTTGTTCATTCTTAGCAATAACAATGGCAGTGATTTGGTGTGACATAAGCTCTTAAATTTTGAATATTCTGATTTATATTACCGGCTGCTTTCCATAACGGTTCAAGAAAAAATCACTCACAGCCTGGCGTTCTGCTGGTGAGCCATTCAACAAGCGCTCAAAAGCAAATCTAATCACAGTGATCTTCCGACGCCAAGAGCTGTATTTAAAAAAGAACAACAGCCTATTTCGAGTTTGATAGTATAAATGAACCCCTGAACCAGATCCGTCAGATGAGCCTGCATTTTTATGATACACCACAGACTGAGGACAAAAAACTATCTTATAGCCCTTTTTGCTAGCCCGCAGACTGTAATCAACGTCTTCCAGATATAAAAAATATTTTTTATCCAAAATGCCCACTTCTTCAATTAATTCACGCTTAAGCAGCATGCTGCAGCCAGTAGCAAAATCTGTTTCTGTTAAGTGATCAAACTGACCGCGGTCAACTTCATCCACGCCGCGATGAAAAGCCATTAAGTTTTGCCAGTCAATCACACCTCCGCCAAACCACAAAATGTTTCCCAGATGCTGCTTGGGATAATCGCCTTTGTAAAACTCATAGTTTTTTTCAAAGTAGATCTTGCTGCTGGCAATGCCCCGATTCTTACCCTGTATGCACAAAAATAACTCATGCAAAAAATTTTTATCCACAGTGGTGTCTGAATTTAAAAGTAAAAAGTAGTCCGGATTATAGGTTTTAACAGCATGACTAATGCCAAGATTATTGCCTCCGGTAAAACCTATGTTGGCTTCGGTGCGGATTAAATCAATCGGCTGATTATTGATTTTTTTAGGAAGTTTCAATGTTTGCTGCGAGCCGTTATCCACTACAATAATTTGATAATCAAACTCCTCAGCTTTGATTTGAGTTAGGGAATCCAGGCATTCACGAGTTATGTCAGGTGTATCAAAGTTAACAATAATAATAGAAATAAG
>CAZSQY010000093.1:0-1601 GCA_964609285.1 uncultured Pseudomonadales bacterium | reverse complement strand
CAATGTCTAACGGCAGATATCACACCGGTTTTGTGTGTGGATGAGCCTTATTTAAAATCTCAAGCTCAAGCTTTAAAGAAAGTGGGCGTTCAGCTGCCGGGTGCAAAATTGATAATGGCTTATGAACCATTGTCTGCAATTGGCACTGGTGAAAACGCTGATATTAAACAAGTGCAGCAGGTAGTGAAGAAAATTAATAAGCAGTATGGCAATGTGCCGGTAATTTATGGCGGCAGTGTTGACGCGGCTAATGCAGCTGATTATCTAACAGTGACTGATGGCGTTTTAGTAGGTGGAGCTTCTTTAGGTGCAGACTCCTTTATTAAACTGATGCGGGCAGCTGGCTAATTTAACCTCTAAGCTTCTCAAACAAGTGTTAGTCAGTTTTTTCCTTGTATAATATCAGTATGCGTTTTTTCTTGGGCAAAAAATGGCTTTGTTTACTGTCTTTGTTAATTATTGCTTTAATTGTTAGATTGTGGCGTTTAGACTTTCCTCAACAGTTAGTTTTTGACGAAACTTATCACGTCCCGGCAGCACGTTTGATTGCAAACAATGATCCCCGAGCCTATGAGTGGTGGCATCAACCAATTTTTGGAAATTATCATGACTGGCTGCACCCGCCGGCAGCTAAATTAATTCAAGCAGGCTCAATTCGTTTATTGGGCAATCGTCCCCTGGCCTGGCGTTTACCTTCAGCTCTAGCTGGAGTTTTGCTAATTGCAGCTGTTTATGCTCTGGCTCAGAAGGTTTTTTCAATTTTGTATGCCTCAGAGAAAGTCAATAGCTTAAGTTGTTTGACTGCTTTTTTAACCAGCCTCAGCGGCTTGGCGTTAGTTCAATCTCGCGTCGGTATGAACGATATATTTCTAGCTTTGTGGTTAGTCTTAGGTCTTTTGTTTTTATATCGTTGGCGGCCAAGTCTCATCAAATTTAATTTTGATCAAAACAAACAGCAGAAACCTGCACGTTCTGTCTTTAACTTTATTTTGGCCGGTCTGTTTTTAGGTTTAGCCCTGGCTACCAAGTGGACTGCCTTATTTTTAATTGGTTTTTTGTTGATTGAGCTGTGTTGGTTAATTGTTGAAAACAAAGTTTGGAAGTTTTTACCGATTACTCTTTTTTCTTTAGTGATTGTGCCGCTGGTAGTTTATTTGGTCAGTTATAGTCAAATGTTTATGCAAGGCAAAAGCTTAAGCCATTTTGTTGATCTGCATCATAATATTTTGTGGTATCAATTTAATCGCTCTGAAGGTCATGATTATGCCTCTACCCCAGCCGAGTGGTTGATCAACCTCAGGCCGGTTTTATACTGGAGCGGCGAACAATCGGACTCATTACAACTAGGCTCATCACAAACAGCCAATATTTATGTTTTGGAAAACCCGGCTTTAGTTTTGATTAGTTTGCTCGCACTTTTATATATCTTGGGCTTAATTATTCGAGATAATTTTCAGACTAATTACAGCAAGGTTTATTTGAATCTTGTCATGATTTATGGTGTGCTGTGGCTGCCTTGGCTGGCTGCTCCCAGAGTCATGTTTTTCTATCATTATTTACCTGCTATTCCTCTATTAAGCTTGTTAGTGGCTGAGTTTTTA
>CAZSQY010000092.1:0-1628 GCA_964609285.1 uncultured Pseudomonadales bacterium | reverse complement strand
AGTTTCTTCTAAATAGGGATAAGTTTTACCTGATTCAACAAATCCAACTGATTGACCGCCCGTGCTTGGTCTATCTCTAACTCTCAACACTTCTACACCTTGCTGAAAGTACTTAGTGGATTTAATTGTAATGAGCGGAACAATTTCAGCTCCATCGGTGGCTTGATTTTGTAAAGCTTTATCCCTGGCGGAGCTGGACTGAGCAGATGGGGATGTTTCAGCCGAATCAGTGGCAGTTTCTTCTTTAGTCTGAGCAGGTTCATCTGCGCCATCACTAACTTGCTCTTTACTAAGCTTAACTTTAATCTTAGTTCTGTATCCGGGTAAAATTTGCACAGTGTGCTGTTGTTTGCCAAACGAAGGCAGGCTTACCTCAAATTCATGCCGGCCCTCTTCAACATCTTTTAAAACTGCAGGAGCAAATATCTGTTCTTCTCCATCAAATTGAATAATGATATTATCTGGTTCGCTGACAAAAGAGACCTCGGTTTGTTTTTTGTTAGCCAAAGGCTCTAACTCATAAATAACGCCCCCACTTTGTTCTAGGGTTTTGCCCGGATACCAGACCACTACTGCCAAAGTGCCGCGATTTAGAATAATTGAAGTTTCATAAGCAGCTAAATCGCTGTCATCAGGAATAATGCGCAAATCGTATGTGCCAGGTTGGATTTTTTTATTTATATACGGAGCTTTATATAGATACTGATCGTCTAAAAATAAAGAGGCAGTACTATTATGAGTAATAACTTGCAGCCCAGCTTTAACCTTACTAGCAAAGGGGTTGATAATATAGACACCTGCTGCTACTAAAATAATGCAAACAATTGCAAAAAAATATGCTGCTTTTTTCCCCATAAATATATTAATATTATAGATTAGGTTTGATTAAAGAGGAAGGGATGGGCTGCTGATCTATTTGCTAATTTTAGTTTTTTTACCGCCCTATTTCTTCAAGGTTATCTTCAATGCTTCCATGGCATTTTCAATCGGATGAAACTCAATATCGTCTTTGACTTCATCAGGTATTTTTTCTAAATTCCGTTTATTATCTTGAGGAATAATAATTTGACGGATGCCGGCTAAGTGGGCTGCAATCACTTTTTCTTTTAAGCCGCCGATTCTTAAAATTCGGCCTCTTAAAGTAATCTCACCGGTCATGGCGATCTCGCGCTCAACCGGCCGCTCAGTAAAGGCCGAGGCAATGGCAGTGGCTAAAGTGATACCAGCTGAAGGTCCATCTTTGGGCACAGCTCCTTCAGGAACGTGAACGTGAATGTCGGTTTTGTCAAAGCGCTTAGAATCAATCTTCAACTCATCAGCATGAGCCTTAACAAACGTCACCGCTGCTTGGGCTGATTCCTTCATCACGTCACCCAGTTTACCGGTTAGTTTAATTTTCCCTTCACCAGGCGTTAAAGCTACCTCGATAAATAAAATGTCGCCGCCGACTCTGGTCCAAGCCAAACCGGTAGCTACACCAACTTGATCCTCTTCTTCTGCCAAGGTGATATCATATTCTTCTGGGCCCAACAATTCTCTGACAGTTTTTTTCTTAACTTTAATTGATTGATCCTGACTCTTGTCCGCTACTATTTGTTTAGCTAATTTTCGGCTAACTTTACCAATTT
>CAZSQY010000091.1:0-1648 GCA_964609285.1 uncultured Pseudomonadales bacterium | reverse complement strand
TGGTACCCCGGCTTAGGCTATGGCGGCTCTTGTTTTCCCAAAGATGTGGCAGAACTGGCCGACTATGCCAAACGAGTCAATGAAGATCGCAACTTAATGATTGATATTCACCAACTTAATCAAGAACGGATTCCGGATTTAATGAATAAATACGAGCAGGATGTAAACGGCTGGCAAAACAAAAAAATAGCTTTGCTGGGACTGTCGTTTAAACCTCACACCAATGATACGCGCGAAGCTCCGGCTCAAAAAATAGCTGAAATATTGCTCAAAGCAGGAGCTGAGATTAAAGGTTTTGACCCCAAAGCTAGCTGGAGCCCGGACAATAACTATCAAGGTTCATATCAGCAAGTTAAAACCATGGATCAAGCCTGCCAAGATGCAGACATTATTTTCGTCTTGATTGAATGGCCTCAAATTATTGAATATGATTTTAAGCAGTGTAAACCTGACAAAAAGCAGTACATTTTTGACACCCGCAACCAGCTTAATCCGGAAAAATTAAAACAAGCCGGCTTTATCTATCGGGGAATTGCGCACAAATAATATTTTAAATTAAAACAGCTTTTAACAAACATATAACAATTTATGCCAAAATCTTCTCCCACTATTTTAATCACCGGCGGTACCGGCTTTGCCGGATCTCATTTAGTTGAAGCGCTCCTGGCAGAAGGCCAAGATAAGGTGCATGTCACCAGTTATGGCTCAGACTCTGGCTTTGTTGATCAAGTTTTGCCAGAGGATCACATTCACCAGCTCAATTTAACTGATTTTGATAAAACGCGGCAGCTCTTAGAAAAACTCCAACCCAGTCAAATTTACCACTTAGCTGCTCTTTCAGCAGTTGGTTCCAGTTTTGAACAAATCAATAAAGTTTTAACTATTAACACTCAAATACAACTCAGCTTGCTGCAAGCTGTGCAGGAAGTGGCGGCAAAAGCCAGAGTATTAACTATCGGCAGTGCTTTGGAATACCAACCGCAATCACGGCCAATTAAAGAAACAGATTCCTTGGGACCAGTTAGTCCTTACGCCGTATCTAAAGTTACCCAAGATATGCTGGCCTACTCTTTTTACAAACATCATGATCTGCCAATTATCAGAGCCCGTTCTTTTAATCACATTGGCGAACGACAGGCTCCAGGCTTTGTAGTGCCAGACTTTTGTCTACAAATTGTGCGCATTGAACAAGGCAACCAAGAAAAAATTTTAGTCGGCAACCTCAAAGCAGTTCGTGATTTTAGTGATGTCAAAGATGTGGTTAAAGCATATATACTGCTCATGAATCAGGCTGAAATTGGTCAAGTTTACAACATTGGGTCGGGGCGGGGAGTTACTATTCAAAAAATTCTAGACACGCTAATTTCTTTGGCTAAAACTGAAATTGAGTATCAAGAAAATCCGAACAAATACAGACCGGTTGAAGTTGACCAAGTTATCGCTGATAATGATAAAATTAAACAACTCGGCTGGAAGCCTCAAATTGAATTAAAGGAAACGCTTAAAAGAACTTTGGATTACTATCGCACCAGAATTTAAATCAACAATTATTCTAAGTAAAACTCTTTATGAAAAAAGCATTTATTACCGGTATTACTGGTCAAGACGGATCATATTTAGCTGAACTACTTTTAGCCAAAAACTACAA
>CAZSQY010000090.1:0-1680 GCA_964609285.1 uncultured Pseudomonadales bacterium | reverse complement strand
TTAAATAAGGCTCATCCACACACAAAACCGGTGTGATATCTGCCGTTAGACATTGCTGAACTTTATCTGCCTCCATTTCATCAATCTCACCAAAATAACGGCGGCGCTCACTATGACCCACCAAAGCGTAATCAACCGGCAATCCAATCAGGTTGGCGGTAGAAACTGCACCAGTATAACTGCCAGCTTCATAAGGACTAATGTCTTGTACAGCCAGCTGCAGCTGACTAGACTTAATTGAATCCTGCAAACCGCTAATAAGAGGAAAAGGCGGAGCCAGTACCAGCTGACAACTTGGTTGTTCGTTGGCAAGAAATTGATTGACTTGCTCCAACCAATTTTGAGCAGACTCCAAAGTATGATTTGATTTCCAGTTGGCTATAATCAGTTTTGACATTGGGCAGAAAATGGTTTTACTAATTTTTTATTTAGAGCTTGAAACTAAACTCATTATAACTTAACTTACACTTGTTAAAAGGTTGTATGCTACTATAAAAATCCGTGCCAAGTATTACTATAAAGATCTGTGCCAAACATTACAAAATTTTTAAAACAACTCAATGAAAGCCAGCAGCAAGCCGTAGCTCATGATGAGGGACCGGCGGTCGTTTTAGCTGGAGCCGGTAGTGGCAAAACTCGGGTTTTAACCACCCGGGCAGCTTGGCTCGTTAAGCAGCAGCAAGCTCAGCCGGACAATATTTTACTCATGACTTTCACCAATAAGGCCGCAGGTGAAATGAATAAGCGCGTCGAGCAGCTCACTGGTTACGAACTGCCGTATTCCGGAACTTTTCACAGCTTTTGTGCCCGCATTTTGCGGCGGGAAGGAAAAATTATAGGTTATTCCAATAATTACTTGATCTACGATTCGTCAGATCAAATGGCCCTGATCAAACAAATTTATAAACAATATCAAATCAATACCAAAAAATTTAAACCGAATGCAGTTAAAGCCCTCATCTCAAAAGCGAAAAATGACATGTTGGATGTGGATGAATATGAGCGCAATGCAGACGATGATTTTTACCAAACTGTTGCCAAAATCTATCGTAAATATCAGCATCAACTCTTAGAGCAAAATGCTATGGATTTTGATGATTTGCTTTTAAACACTGTCACTTTATTTCAACACCATCCAGAAGTACTAAAAAAATATCAAAAACAGTTCAATCATGTTTTAGTAGACGAATATCAGGATACCAACAAAGCCCAGTATCAACTGACTAAACAGCTGGCTCTACCGCAAAAAAATGTTTACGTAGTGGGTGATTTTTCGCAAAGTATTTATGCCTGGAGAGGAGCAGATTACCGCAATTTGTTTTATTTAAAACAAGATTTTAAACAAATTTCTGAGTATCGTTTAGAAAGAAACTATCGCTCCACCCGGCCAATTTTAGCCGCAGCCACCAAACTCATCAGCAACAACACCACCCATCCAGTTTTGAAACTCTGGACCGATAAAAAAACTGGCGAACCAGTGACTGTGATTGAAGTTAATTCTTCGGATGAAGAGGCAGAGGCCGTCATTGCTTATATCAAACAACTTAAATCTGAGTATCAATATCAGGACATGGCGATTTTGTACCGTACCAATGCTCAATCACGTGCTTTTGAAGAGGCTTTTATTCAGCACGGAATTCCTTACCGCCTCATTGGAGGCTTTAAGTTCTATGAGCGCAA
>CAZSQY010000089.1:0-1690 GCA_964609285.1 uncultured Pseudomonadales bacterium | reverse complement strand
GGATATGAAGAGGGCGGCCAGTTAACCGAAGCCGTGCGGCGCCATCCATACAGCGTGGTGCTGTTAGATGAAATCGAAAAAGCGCACAGCGAAGTTTTTAATATCTTGCTCCAAATTCTGGACGACGGCCGTCTCACGGACGCCAAAGGCCGAACCGTAGACTTTAAAAACACTGTTATTATCATGACATCTAATTTAGGCTCGGATTTGATTGCTGAACACGCTGAAGAACCACAACAACAGGAGGCAGCTGTTATGCAGCAGCTTAAACAAAAATTCCGACCTGAGTTTCTTAACCGCATTGATGATGTGATTATTTTCCAACCTCTTACTCAGGAGCAGATTAAACAAATTGTTAAACTGCAGATCCAGCAGCTGGAAGAACAGCTAACAGATCAAAACCTAACCCTAGAGGTGACAGATAAAGCTATTGAGCATTTTGCTAAAACCGGTTTCGATCCTGTTTATGGCGCCAGGCCGATTAAACGCTTGCTGCAAAAAGAGATCCTGGATAACTTATCAATGCAGCTCCTGCGAGAAGAGATTGAACCGGGGGATGAGGTTAAGATTGATTGGGATGGAAAACAGGTAAAAATTCAGGCAGCCTAGAGTAAATTTCATCTAACCAATAAAGCTAACTTATGGCGCAAGTTATACAACTATGTTAAAATTAAGCCTCGTTGCTTATAGTTTTTTTAAAATTAACGGGTGACTAGCTCAGGTGGTTAGAGCGCAGTCCTGATAAGACTGAGGTCCATGGTTCGAGTCCATGGTCACCCACAAATAAATACAACCACCAACAGGTGGTTGTATTTATTTATAGGAGATCGTAGGTAATCGCACCTAGTTCTGCCTTCAAGTGCGAAGCTCCATTTAACAATACGCGCAGCACCTGAGTAATACTGGGAGCTTTACGAAGTAAAGCGAGCAGTGGAGTTTCCATGGTCACCCACATTTAGCCGACTACTTTTGGAAAAAACTCCTGATATTTGTTTATTTTTGCCTGAACAACTTCTTTGGGTAAAAGCCGCAACTTTGTATCAGCTAAGCCATTAAGCACAGTTTTCGCCAGTAGTTCTCCCAATTTATGCAATTCCGGATGATCCAACCAATCCTCCCTCAAATATAAATCAGAATTCCGAATGAAGTCAAAGTCTGAAAAAAACGTTTCATAAGCAGCGGTAGAATTATCTGGGAATTGAATTAAAAACAGCAGGCTAGTTGGTCGATCAGAGTCAGCTAATTCAGCAACTAGTACATACGTAGCTTGAAAGAAATAATCGTATTCAACTGCTATAGATTGGGGTGAATAAGGGCGGCTCGATTGCTCTGGCTGTGAATCCTTGAAAATAAGTACGCCTTCATCTTTACCGTACAAATTAAGACCCCTATAGTTTTCTCTCATTGTCAGAACAAGCTCAATAAAAGACCGAATGATATACTCATTAGCAGGATACACCCTATGTTCTTGACCAAAAAAATCAGGAGCAATATAAACAGGATGTGGCTTTACCTCAAGTTCCCGACTCATAGCTTTAATTATATCCCAAGGGTATTTATAAGTCTGATAAAAAGAGTGCAAAGTATCCCGTTTTAAAACAAAATTTTCACTTACTTTGATATATTTCTTTATATATCGATCCTTTTCGTAAGGGTTGCAATTTAGCAGTCTAACCTTTAGAATGCTAAT
>CAZSQY010000088.1:0-1693 GCA_964609285.1 uncultured Pseudomonadales bacterium | reverse complement strand
TCAAGATTGTCGTAAGTGTTGTCAATTTTATTCAAACCCAGCCGCCACAATTTACCCTGCATCGACGGCGGTATCGGCTGCACTTTTACCTGATGCGGACCGGATTTTAAATTAAGCAAACTATGAGCCTGCTGCTCTAAAAACTTTTTGCGTCTCAAGGAATAACCCAATAACTTTAAGCGACATTGAGGATAAGCTGCCAAAGCTCGAACTAAATTAGCAGTGTAACGCGACACACCGCGCTGATAAATAAGAGAGGTGATATCAAGACCAATATTCATAATGGGCAGTGCTCCTCATCCTGATTATTAACCTGTAATATTTTGCGAGTCTTTGATATAAATCCGCACAAAACCAATATTAGCAAAATCAATCACATCCAGCTGCTCAAAGCCATAACTTTCCACTACGTTAAGCAGTTTATCATCAGGATCAGTCAAATCGCGCAGATAATCAAAGACTAACACAAAATCATAATTATAAATTGGTTGCAGCTGTTGTTGAAGATTATCTACTGAATTGATATTAAGACTGCCGGTAGTTAGAGTGGCAAACTTGTTTTGATTGTACCAGCGCCAGGCGGAAAAAGGTTCATTAAACGACATAAGAATTAAAGTTTCTCGATCCGGAAAGCGGGCTGAGATTAGCTGATGCAAGCCCCGCCAATCCTCTCTTTGATATTTGGGACGGGTGTAATATTGATAAGCAGAAAAAATATTCAGACCAAGTAGAATCGTTAAGAGCAAAGCGGCTAGGTAGCGCAAAAGCCGGCGTGACTGCCGCCAGGCCTGAGTGATTAAAATTGTAAGCGATAAATACATTAGGGGTTGGATAAATAAAAGCCGTTTGGGTCTAACCACCGGAATCCAAAAAGAAATCAGCCAAGCTAGAAAAAAAGGCAAGCAGCTGCCCAGTGTAATTAAGAGCCAGTTATCAAACCAGGTTGTTTTCTTTGTTTGAGCAGATTTGTTTTGCTTCAAACTGATTAGCAAATATAAAGCTAAACCAAAAATCACTAAACTTAAACCAATAAATTGCCAAGAAATTTCCAAATTAATTAGGCCAAAAATAAATTTACCCCAGGTTAAAACCGGAGCTTGCAGCTGCGGCAGACTCACTACTTGCTCCCAGCCGGGCATAATTTGACGCCAGGATTGACCGGTATTTAGCTGCTGGTAAAAAGTCGGCAGCCAAGGTAAAAAAGCCGTGGCAGCAACTCCTAAAATTAAAAAGTGCTGCTTGATTTTAGTTTTAAATTTTAAAGCTGTAATGATGAGCTGCCCTAAGACCAAAAAAGGGTATAAATAGGTGGAATAAAGACCGAGAATAGTAATGAGAAGATAGTTGACCCAGTTTGATTTGAAGATTTGTTTTTTATGTTGATGGCTCGGCTGCTGCCAAATTCTAATCAAAAACAACCAAGACAGCATTGCCCACATTACAACCAAGCTATAAGGCCGTAGTTCTTGCGAGTAAAAAATATGAAAAGAGGAAGTGGCTAGCAGCAGTGAAGCAAGCAAGCCGGCTGTTTTGTGCTTAAGCTGCTGGCCGATCTTATAAGTGGCCCAAATAGAGATTAAGCCCGGAATTAAAGCTCCGATTAACCGCAGCCACCACTCTGCTCTGCCCAGGCGCATAGTAAAATGCAAAATCAAATGCAGCAGGGGTGGTTGAAAGTCGGGAATAATGTCCA
>CAZSQY010000087.1:0-1755 GCA_964609285.1 uncultured Pseudomonadales bacterium | reverse complement strand
GATCAAAGCCTGCTCCCCTGTCGCTTACGGGGTATTAGACCCCGAAGCTCCACTAAGGGGAATCCCCTTAGAACCCCATTCTGATTTATATCCCGTCAGCTTGCTGCGGGGAACAAATCAGAATAATTATCTTGCTAGGTTTTTATGAGCTGTGGCTAAAGAATGAGAGGCCAAAGCAGCTAAGCCAGAAAGCTCACCTGCTAAAACTGCCAACCCAACCACCCCAGCTAGCTCCTCTGCTCTAATTTCTCGCCCTATAATAATTTGACGCACTTGTTTAAAAGCTGGTAAACAAGTGCCTCCCCCAACTACTCCCACATTAATGTTGGGCAGCTTGAGGGCTGCATATAAACTGCCGGGTTGCTGCTCTAGAATTAAATCTGCTTGACTAGCCTCAACTACATGCGCCATATCCTGACCAGTGGCTAAAAACACGGCTGTTGCCATATTGGCTGCATGCATATTCATCACTCCTGCCCCGGCTAAATTAGACCCGACTACATTTTTCCAATAATAAGTCTTGTATAAATTATCTGTTCCAACTTTTAAAATTTTTTCAATGCTTTCTAAGGAAAGCGTGGTTTCTACCTGAACCCCATATCCCCTTCCCAGCAAACGATTAACCGCTGCCTGCTTTTTATCCGTGCAGACATTACCCGAAAGCGCTCCCAGCTTTATTTGAGGATAATCTGTGATCACTTCTTGCCATGCGTGCTTTAATGCTAGGGTAACCATATTCATGCCCATGGCTTGATCAGTATCAAAAACAAACCGAACGTAGACGGCCGGGCCCACAATCCAGCTTTGGTATTTCTTCAGTAGTAAGTGTTGGCTGGTTGCTTCACAAGCAGCTTTGATTTTTTTAAAATTTTTGTTTTTGTCCAGCCAGGCTGAAAACTGACGAGCTGACTCATGATCTGGTAGATGGAAAACTGGCGCGCGAGTCATGCCGACTCTATCAACAAAAACCCGAAGATAGTCGGCTTGATTTAAAGCCTTGCAGCCTCTAGAAACAGATGCAACCAGAGCCCCTTCGGTTGTGGCAAGCGGAATTAAAAGATCCTCCCACTTAACCCTAGAGTCTTCAAAAATGAACTCAGCAGACAAAGGACCGGCTGCTCCAACCGGAATCTCAACGCTGCCCACTAAGTTCTCACAATTTTTGCTGGAAACAGACTTAATATCAAAAGAGTTGATATCAAGCAGATCGCCCAAAGCCTCTCCCCTCTTTTTTATTAACTGCTGACGCTTTTTAAGTTTTTCTTCAGCAGACAAATCCGTATTTTTGATGTATAAATTCGACATAATTAAACGCCAAACGAACATGGCGGCAAGTATATAGTCGCATTAAAGGAGAAAAATCATGCAAAGAGTAATTTAGTTAAACAAGCCATAAACAAAAATTAGCCCACTAAGTAGTTGCTTATTCAGGGTTAAAGCCTTGTAGAAAAATTGCGTTGAACAATTTTTCTCTCATACTCCGAAAGATCTTGTGTTTCTAAACGACCTTTTTTAATAATAAATGAGGCAGTCGACCCATCGTAAGTAACACTACCCTCAATTAGATTGGCGCGATCGTAATAGTTTCCTTTGGTGCGTGTGATTTCAACCCGTATCTTGTATGGTTTATTGAGATAAGTGCCGTCGATTGTTTGCGCCCTTGTTTCTTGATTCTCTGAAATTGATTTGGGGAGGGTTATTCTCTCCATCTTGAACACACTATATCACAATCACAAAAAACCGAGTGGTTGACTA
>CAZSQY010000086.1:0-1762 GCA_964609285.1 uncultured Pseudomonadales bacterium | reverse complement strand
TCTCAGCTATAATCAAACCCACTATGCCATCCGACAAATACAGCGCCGTTTGGGTTTCTCACTCTTCAATTAGTGATTTTTTAAAGTGCCCCCGCGCTTACTATCTAAACAATGTTTACAAAGATCCGGCTACCGGCCACAAGATTCAACTCATGAGTCCGCCTTTGGCTTTGGGATCAGTGGTGCATGACGTTTTGGAGTCGCTGTCTATTTTGCCCACAGAAGAAAGGTTTAAAAAATCTTTAGTTAAGCGTTTTGAGCAAAAATGGCAAAAAGCAGCGGGTGAAAAGGGTGGTTTTTTTGATGAGAGTACAGAAGAGCGCTATAAAGAAAGAGGCAGAGAAATGCTGCGCCAGGTGATGGACAATCCCGGGCCTTTGGCTAACTTGGCCGTCAAACTTCAGCAAGACTTGCCGCATTATTGGTTGTCAGAAGAAGACAATATTATTTTGTGCGGCAAGATTGACTGGTTGGAATATTTGCAAGATGAAGACGCGGTCCATATTATTGATTTTAAGACCGGCCGCAGCCGCCAAGATAAAGACTCGCTGCAGCTGCCGATTTATCATTTGCTGGTACATAATGTTCAAAAAAGAGACGTGGCCAAGGCTAGTTATTGGTATTTGGAATCAGATCAAGGTTTGGTAGAAAAAGAACTGCCAGACTTAGATAAAGCGCATGAGCAGGTTTTGCAAACGGCCAAGAAATTAAAATTAGCCAGACAACTAGAGCACTTTAAATGTCCCCAAGGTGATGAAGGCTGTCCGGCCTGCCGTCCCCTAGAACAAATTGTTAGAGGTGAAGCTAAAAAGGTGGGCGAGAGTGAGTTTGGGCAGGATATATATGTTTTAGACAAAACTGTTAAGGAAGATAACTCGGTCATTCTTTGATATGTTTTAATATAGATTAATGTACTTTATTCAATTTTTGGTGTAAAATTTCAGTCTATGCCAGGAACTGAAATTAGAGATAGTTTGCATCCAAATATAGTTGCATTTGAAGCAAAAAAAGACTTTGATTCTTTACTAGAACAAATCGGTGCGATTGATGTTAATTATTTATTTGAAGCTGAGTTATTTGAAATTATTGAGCGTTTAGAGGTGTTTCTGATTACAGTTTGGAACGAGTCTCTACTTAAAACAAAAGACCTTTCAGTACTGACTGAGAAGCTTTGCAAGACTTTAGATCAACTCAAGCTGGAGGAAGCTGAAAGCGCAGATGAAAATGAAATTGCAGAAAATTACTCAACTTTTGATGAGGCTGAACTTAACTCCATTTTAATTTTAGATGAAGTGATCTCAATGCTGGAAGTGCTGGAGAAGCGGCTGTTAAATGAGCTGATGCGTCGTTCCCAAAATTTAAATTTTGATTTCGAAATTTATCAAAGAATTTTAAGAGAATTAATCGTAGGACAAGGTGAAGGGCCGCAGGGCTCTCGGCTTAGGATTGTTTATCCGTCCGGTATAGCTTGGGGAATGTTTAGCTTAAGAAAAAGGGAGTAGATTTAATTAACCCTCATTTTTGCTTTCTACTTCTGCGCTTGCAGCCATCGTTTCTCCACAGCCTCCCAATTTACAATCTCCCAAAAAGATTGAATAAACTTATCGCGTTCGTTACGGTAATCAATGTAATAAGCATGTTCCCACACATCTACCACTAACAAGATGTCGTGGTTGGGTAGTAAATTTAGGTTGTGTTTTTCAATCTGACTGATAAGCAGTTTCTGAGTTTTCCGATCATAAACCAGAGCGCCCCAGCCGGA
>CAZSQY010000085.1:0-1803 GCA_964609285.1 uncultured Pseudomonadales bacterium | reverse complement strand
GAGCGTTTCCTTGCCAAGGAAAAGGTCGCGGGTTCGAGCCCCGTCTCTCGCTCACATACAAAAATCCGTAAGAAGCGGATTTTTTTATGTGATGGAGGGCCGTAGGTAAGAAGCCAGTTCCGACGGCAAGAGCGAAGCACCTTATAACAATCTTGCAAAGGTCCTGCCTAGTACTGGGAGCTTTACGAAGTAAAGTGAGCAGTGGAACCCGTCTTTCGCTCATTTTTCTTAATCAATTTTACCTGTCAATTTTTATATATTCCCCAAATTATTTTTTTTGATACACTAAGAGCGGGTAATAATCCCGCCTTACAAGCTAGCAGAAAGCGTCCATGACCTACGACGTCGCTATTGTCGGAGCCGGCCCGGCCGGTTTATTTGCTGCCTACGAGTTAACTAAAAAATCAAAAAACCCTCCAAAGGTCATTATCATTGAAAAAGGAAAAAATATTGATAAACGCCAACCCAAAGAAGCCATGTGCGGAGTTGGTGGGGCCGGCACTTTTTCTGACGGCAAACTGCATTTTACGCCTGTTCTTTCCCACGAAAAACTTTTGGATGTAGTTGATAAGGATGAATATGTTAAATACATGGATTATGTAGATGAACTGTTTAACGATTTTGGTGTTGATGCTCCTTATACACCGGAAAATATGGATGAGGCACAAAAATTAGCTGAATTCTGTCAGAAACAAGGGATTAAACTTTTTATCCGCAAGTGCCGTCATGTAGGTAGTGATAATCTTCCCAAAGTGATTGCAACCATGGTCAAAGCTTTAAAAAGACAAGGAGTGGAGTTTGCCTGTGAAACTGAGGTTAAAGAAATCTTAACTGAAAAAAACAAAGTAGTGGGTTTAAAAACTAAGAACAAAACTTACAAAGCGAAAAATTATCTAATTGCACCGGGGAGGGTAGGAGCCAAATGGCTACAGTCTCAAGCTAAAAAAATTGGACTTGAATATTCGTATCAGAAAGTTGAAATTGGCGTCCGCGTCGAGTTTCCGGCTGGTATTATGGCAGAACATTCTAAAATCATGCATGAAAATATTTATTCCATGCAAACACCCACTTTTGATGACACGCTTCGAACTTTTTGCCCTTGTCCCAATGGAAGAGTAGCAATGGAACAATATGGCTCTTATATCTCTGTGAATGGTTACTCCAATGCTCATAGTACTTCACCTAACTCTAATTTTGATTTAACAACTGAAGTACAACTAACAGATCCGATCGAAAACACCACTGATTATGCCATTTTGGTGGCCAAAACCGCTTCTTTACTCGGCGGAAACAAACCTCTGCTGCAGCGTTTGGCTGACCTCAAGGCAGGTCGCAGGAGCACTTGGGACAGAATCAACAAAAGTTATGTGGATCCGACTTTAAAGGATGTGACACCAGGAGACATTGCCTTAGCCTTGCCGCATCGCACTGTGACTAATCTGCTGGAAGGTTTAGAGATGCTGGATAGAGTCCTGCCCGGGATTAACAGTGGCTCAACCTTAATTTACGCTCCGGAAATTAAACTGCGCGGAAACCGGCTAAAAATTAATGACAAGATGCAAACTCAGATTAAAAATTTATATGTTGCCGGCGACGGACCAGGCACAGCAGGGAATATTGTAGGGGCTGCAGTCAGTGGAATTTTTGCAGCCAAGGGGATGAAAAAATAAACTCAGTCTTCAGATTTAATAATTGCGCCCCAGGAGGGATTCCACTGCTCGCGTTACTCAGTAACGCTCCCAGTATTACTCGGGTGCTGCGAGCATTGTTAAATAGTGCTCCGCACTCGACGGCAGAACTGGG
>CAZSQY010000084.1:0-1858 GCA_964609285.1 uncultured Pseudomonadales bacterium | reverse complement strand
TGAATTCTAAAATCAAAATAATCTCCCAAAATAAAATTCTCTACCTGAGTGAAATCTTTTTCAAAATAAGCTGGTAATAAATAAAATGCTGACAAGCCCAAAGCCAGCACCCCGGACAAAAATAACTGCTTTAAAACTTGAACAAGATTACTGTTTTTCTGAATACTTGGATAAAGCTTAATAATCAGCAAAATAATTAACAGTAAAACTATGGGTAAAAAAATTAAAGTCGAAATGTTGTGACTTAAAAATAAAACTGATAAACCTAGAGCAAACCAGAGCCAGCCTAATTTTTCTTGTTTAATAATTTTAAGCGCGCCCCATGCAATCCAAGGTAAAGCCATGATTCCCCAAAGCTCGTTCAGAGCACCTCTTACATACAGATTTAAAAAACGGTAAGGAGCTAAAGAGAAAGCAAGAGCTGTAACCAAAGCAGCTAATTTATTATTAAACAGTTTTTTCCCAAATAAATATGCGCCGATTAAACTAAGAGCATTAACTATGAAGAAAAGTGATTTAACCGATAGAACTAAGTTATTAGTAATTAAATAAATTAGGGCACCTAAATAAAACGGCAGCGGTCCGTAAAATTCAAATAAGGGCATACCATAACCAAACCCAAAATTTTGGCTCCAGCGCACAGGAAAATGTCCGTCTGTTAACGCACGACTCATCTCTGCCACCCTGGCCCCGTGGGTAAAATCATGGATTTTAAACATCCCTGGTTTAAACAGAGGCCAAGAACTAAAAATAAATGCTGCTATCAAAACTAAGCCCGGTAAAATCCAACCTTTGTTTTTCATAGATCTAGTTTAACATGAAGCAGAGTAAAATATTGAGTTTATCTGCAAATTCAAACCAAGGCTGCTCCTTCCTTGATTATTGACCTTGGTTATCAGTACAATACAGATATTGCCTTAAGAGTAGTACAAACTTTTTAACTTAATACTAAACAATTGCAAGCAAAGAATTATTTTATGCCAACCCAACCAACCTTAAAAGACATTACAGCTCTCGCTAAAAGACGAGGCTTTATTTATCCTACTTCAGAAATTTATGGAGGTCTGGCTAATTCATATGATTATGGTCCGCTAGGTGCTCAGCTAATGAAAACTATTAAGGACCTGTGGTGGAAAACCTTTATTGAAGACCGCGATGACATGTATGCTGTTGACAGCCAAATCATGCTTCACCCCCAAACCTGGGTTGCCTCAGGTCACGTTGAGTCTTTTACTGATCCTTTGGTAGAAGACAAGGTTACTCATGAGCGCTTTAGAGCTGATCACCTCATTCGAGATTGGCTGGCTGAACAAAACAACAATGAGTATCAAGATCTAGACATTAATCAAATGTCAACTCAAGAAATGGCTGAGTTTATTCAAGAACATAAGATCACCAGCCCCAAAGGCAACCCCATCACTCCTCCTAAAGATTTTAATATTATGTTTCAAACAGCCATTGGAGCAGTGGCCGGAGAAAAATCAACTGTTTATTTACGCGGAGAAACAGCTCAGGGAATTTTTTCTAACTTTAAACAAGTGCTAGATAGTACTAGGGCCAGATTGCCGTTTGGAATTGGGCAAGTTGGTAAAAGTTTTCGCAATGAAATTACTAAAGGTCAGTTTGTATTTCGTTTAATTGAGTTTGAACAGGCAGAAATTGAATACTTTTTTAATCCTGAGCAACATGAATGGAAAGAGCTTTTTGAAGACTGGCAAGATAAAATGTGGAATTTTGTAACCAAAACTTTGGGCGTTAACCAAGAAAACCTAAACTGGCGTCGTCATACAGACCAAGAACGCAGCCACTACAGCCAAGAAACCTATGACATGGACTACAAGTTTCCTTTTGGCTGGGA
>CAZSQY010000083.1:0-1870 GCA_964609285.1 uncultured Pseudomonadales bacterium | reverse complement strand
AGTTCAGCCATAATTTTATTAGCATTATTGACATAAGCCTGATGGTGGCGGTCATGATGAATGCGCAGCTGTTCTTCGGTAATATAAGGCCACAACTCATAATAGTCGTATTTGAGTTTGGGTAGTTGATATTTTTTAGACATCGCTCCTCCTTAGCTTGCACAAAACTCACCTGGTTTTGCAAGGTGTTGTAATTTATAAATTAAGTTTATGCGTAAAATGGTCTAACTTGACCAAAAAGACTGATTTAAAGATTTTAATCTACTGCTTAACTGCCGTATAGACTTCTAAGCAAAATCAATTTTAAACTGCTAAATTTTATATAATCTATAAGATAGCTATTAGCTTGTCAACCGTACAAAAACCAAACAAAATATAATAAATCTTAACAATCAGGCCGCAGGATTCAAAATAGGGTTTATAATATAAGCACAAAGACTGAAATTATGGCAAAAATCCGCATCAACAAATATTTAGCTGATCTTGGCTTAGGTTCTCGGCGAAAAGTCGATGAGTTTATTGAACAGGGCCTAGTGGAGGTTAATAACCAGCCGGCTGAGCTTGGTATGAAAATTGACCCTGCTCAAGACACAATTAAGTTTAAAAACAAAGTGGTCAGTGCTCAGCAAGATGAGACTGAGCCTAAAGAGTATTGGAAGTTAAATAAGCCGGCCGGAGTTATTTCTACAGCTGATGATCCGGGCGGACGCAGGACAGTATTGGATTTGGTTGATTCATCAGCGAGATTGTATCCGGTGGGTCGGCTGGATCAAGAGAGTGAGGGCTTAATTTTGCTGACGAACGACGGCCAGCTTACCTATCATCTGACTCATCCCAAGTTTGAAGTAGAAAAAGATTACCTGGTGTGGGTGAATGGTCATTTGACAGATAAAGATATCGAGCGCTTGCAAAAAGGCGTCTTATTGAGCGAGGGCCGCACCCAGCCTGCTCAGGTAGAAATCATTTTTAGAGAGCCGAACCGTGCCAAGTTTTTAATTACTATTACCGAAGGTCGCAACCACCAAGTGCGGCGCATGGCGGCTAGGATTGGATTAACTGTAACACGCTTAAAACGGGTGCGCATGGGTAATTTGAAGTTAGGCCAGCTGCAGCCGGGCGAGGCAGTGCAGTTAAGTGCGCAAGAAGCGCACGAACTGCGGCAGTTAGCCAATTCAGTTCAAGGTTAAGCTCGTTCTTTGCTTTTAGCTAAAGCGTTTTTCACAGTTTTAGAGTTAAGCAATTCTGGATTTAGGCTGCTTTTTCTTCATCACCGGAAAGCAAGGCGCTAATGGTTTTGGCTACAAAAGTTAAACCTCCTACAAAAAGCATGCCCTTTTTAACTAAACCGGACTGGGCAAGACTTAAAACACTTTTGGCAGCCGCTAGTTTCTGCTCCACAACTTTCACACCCTTTCTAATTTTCAGCATAAAAACAATAGCGAAAATTAAAAAAACCAGAGTTATGATTAACCACAGACCAAAATAAATGGTGCCAACTAAGTAAAAAATTTGTTCAAGCTGCATAGACTCCTTTTTTTGATTTGTAATTTATTTGACTCTAATTAAATCAGGCCGCTGCTGTTTATTAAAAAAACGAATTAAAAGCCAGCCCGTTACAAAGCCGCCAATGTGGGCTAGATAAGCTATCCCACCTGCTTCGGGCACAGCCAGCTGCCCTAAGCTGCCCAAAAATTGAGCTAACACCCAATAAATTACCATGGCCATAGCAGGAACAGTAGCGCGTCTGAAATAAAAACCAAAACTAAACAAGACTTCGATTTGATGATAAGGGAATAAAACTAAATAAGCTCCCATTAAGCCGGCAATGGCACCGGAAGCACCCAGGTTAGGAATAGTGCTGCCAAGACTG
>CAZSQY010000082.1:1530-1960 GCA_964609285.1 uncultured Pseudomonadales bacterium | reverse complement strand
GGATCATTGGCCTCTTCTCTCATATAGGTATTTTGTTCTAATTTTGCAACAGCTTCCTTCCAGTCGGTCCCTCTTTGAGCCAAAATTTGGCGAGCAACCATTGCTCGTTTATTGTCTTTTCTCGCCCATTTAACAAGTTGGTCATTGGTTAGCTCATTGATGGCATACTGCCCGGCTTCTTTAACCCCCAATTGTGCCAACCCTTTAGCTGCTGGCAAACCATATCTAGCAACTGCTGGGGTCAGGGCACCGGTCATAGCACCCTTGCCTGCCGCAGTTCTGGCTCTTTGCCAGGCGTGCTGCATATCATCTCCACGGGCTAAGCCATATGCTAACCCACCAGCTCCACTAAGGAGTCCTCCCGCGAGTCCAAGTTGTGCTCCAACTGTTGGGGCAGCAGCAATTCCGGCGCTCTTGCTAAACCTCCCCC
>CAZSQY010000082.1:0-1520 GCA_964609285.1 uncultured Pseudomonadales bacterium | reverse complement strand
GCTCCCAATTGAACTCCGAGAGCGGGAGCGGCAGCTATGCCAGCACTCTTTTGGAATCTCCCCCATGCTGCTCCAGCCAATTCACCAAACACGCCCTCTTTGGCACCCAATGTCTCCTTTATTTTTTTCGCTATTTCTGGAATAGCCAACAAAACACCTATGCCAACAATGGCTGGCAGACCGGCTCCAAAACCCTGACCGATTAAATAGGGCGGCATAAATCCACCACTGTCGCCTCCCATAGCAGAGATCTGATTTTTGATAATAAGCATCAGCAAAATTACTGGAAAAATCGATAGGTTGCCCACTAGGTTTTTAATCCAGCTGGCAAAAGTGTTTTGTCCTGGAATAGCTCCAATCATTAAAATTAAGGGCGAAAAAACAATGAGCAAAATAATACTGACATAGCTTTTTAAAACTTCAAAAAATAATTTAAAAACTCCAAACAAAACTGCTAAAGAAACAATTACTCCAACTGTTAAGCCAGATATCCAGTCTAGTACGTCGCCTACTCCAGTGGTTTTCAAAATTACATTGATGGTTTCAGCTCCTACATCAGAACCCTGTTTAAAACCGGCTGCGACAAGATTTGCTCCTACCTCCAAAAAGTTTTTATTCATCAAACTGGCCGAGCCTCCGAATATACCGGTAATCAGATACATCACAATATACATAAAATCGATTAGTAGCCCCCCAATCGCATACGAGAAAGTTACAAACAGTAAGGCTACAATAATATTGGGTATGGCCTGTTGAACAGTAATGATAGTTTGGCCGCCAATTTTTTGGCGGAACATGATCATAAAACCAATCACCAAAAAAATTACAACAAAAAATAGATATGCTAGGTTACGAAAGGCTTTCCAGGTAGATAAGACTGGATTGAGCGAAGCAAATCCTAGTCCTTGAGCTTGGGCTTGGGGAATAATCTTGGCTGATTGGAATAAGTCTGCTAAATAAGTTTGAGTTGAGGCGGGTTTCTGGTACATGTGAGCAATGTAGTTATTTAAAGAGGGAATTGCGCCTTGCCCCAAAACCTGTTCTGCCTTTCGTGCCTCCACAAGCTCCAAGCCACCTGTTTCTGGTCCCCAGACTCCTGTTAAAATCCAAGAACTTAGGATATCTCCAGAGCCATAAACATAATCTTCTTGGGAAGCTTCGCCCTTGGTTTGTCCTTCGACTCTTGCCTTTTCAGCCCTGGCCTTTTTTTTGTTAACGCTGTCGGCTGTTTTGCTAAAAGAATCAACGTATTTTTGGATTTCTTCTTCTGAGCCACTCCAGACAGCGGGGTTTTGTGCAAAAATCGGTCTAGAAAAACACGCAGCAGCAACTGAAACTACTGCTAATAACAAAACAACTATAAAAGTTTTATTGTAGCCCCTTTTCACAACTGGCCTCATTTTATCGAATTTATTTTTTATAAGCAACAGGCGGCGGCCTGGCAAGATGGCTTGCTAATAAAAATAATTACTATTTGCAAACCCATCAAAATTGTCTATACTGTAATTTACTACTACTTT
>CAZSQY010000081.1:0-2047 GCA_964609285.1 uncultured Pseudomonadales bacterium | reverse complement strand
ATTTCACTCAGGTAGAGAATTTTATTTTGGGAGATTATTTTGATTTTAGAATTCATTTTGTTTATCTAAAGCAGTTTTTTAGACCAAATTGGAGTTATGGCGGCAGTGAGTATGGGCCCAATGATCCTATTTCTTTTTTCCTAGGCTATGGTCAAATTATTGCATTATTTGGGGTTACCATACTTGTCTTGGTGAGAGCCTCCAAGTCTTTGCTTAAAAATTTTAAAAAATTTGTAAGGCAAAACATTTTTTCTATAGGATTATTTTTTTTAACAGCCTCTACTCTTTTTATGAGTACTCATTACAGTTTATTTATTTGGAAGCGATTACCATTAATTGAGTTCACTCAATTCCCCTGGAGATTTTTAGGTATCAGCCTGTTTTTATTGGCCTTGATCGCGGGGTGGGTGCTTAAAGCTGCGAAAGGTTTACTGATTGGTAGAACTTGGCTCTACAATGCTTTAGCAGTTGTTTTAACCATTTTTGTTTTATTAAATCTTCGCTTCACCCAACCAGAACATTTTTTAAATGATCCTCAAAACTATTACTATGCTCAAGCAGATCAGATTCGTTTGGAAATGAGTCATACTCTGCCGGATTATCTGCCAGCATATTTAAACCAAGAACTGCCTTGGGCTCAAGAGTTAATTAATAATGCAGCTAATAATGAAGAGCAGGTGCAAATCCTGACCAACTTAACTCATTTTAAACAAATCCAAACAGATTTTGATGAACCCGCTCAAATAATCTTAAACTTGGCTTATTATCCAGGATGGGAATTTAAGCAAGGGAGTGAGTGGATGCAGCCTAGCAAAAATGAAGATGGTTTATTAACTTTAGAGGCTGACAGCGGCCGACAAATGATTGATATTAAACTAAAACCAACATTGCTTAGACGAATGAGCGATATAGCTAGTTTAATTGCATTAGCAATAATGTCTGTTTTAACAGTTCGAGTATTGTTAAATCAGAAAAATATTGAGGTTAAAAATTAGATTTCAGTTATAATTTAAATTATGAAAAAGCAGTTAAACTATCGAGTTCTTGTGCTGATTATAGTTTTTTTAATTGCTCTTTTAGTGCCAATTATTAAATATTGGTCAATTTTTTCTCAACATATTAACATCAGCGATTATGAAAACAAATACAGTCAATCGCAATATGTGCTGGGTGAAGCCTCTCCTCACAAAGTTAGTGATTCAGAATTATATGTTTATGCAGGCTATGCTTATTCGTTAGGTGAAGATCCTACCACTATAAATTTTGAACATCCGCCATTAGCTAAATATGCTTATGGCTTCTTTTATCAGCTGTTTGGCAATCCTTACTTATTTAATATTCCGCTTTATATCGGTATATTATATCTTTTTTATTTGTTAACAGGCTTGGTTATAAAAAAATGGTATTTAAGAGCTTCAGCGGTTTTGCTGATAGCTAGTTTAGCTTTAATTCAAGCTCATTTACGCTACGCATTATTAGATTTACCTTTATTGTTTGGCTATTTGTTGTTTTTTTACGGATTGTTAACTAAAAAGCAAACATTTAAAAAGAGTTTGTTAATGGGTCTGGGTATAGGTACTGTTTTAACAGTGAAATATCCTTTTCCTTTAGTTGGACTTTTGCTTGGGTTTATGCTGTTAGATAGCATTAAAAACAAAGAGATAAAATCAGGTTTAATCTCAATTTTAATTGCAGCATTAATGTATATTGTTTCATATTGGCAATTTTTTAGTTCCGGGCACAATATTTTAGACTGGTTGGCTTTTGAAAAGTATCGTTTGAGTTGGTTTATGGGTAAAACAGATGCGCCAAAGTTTTTAGTTTTTCATACACTGTTTACTGGGAGATATAAAGTCTGGTGGGAAGAAAACGCTTTTCAAATTATGGAAAACTGGAGCCTGTCTTGGCCAATTTTGTTTGTGGGGTCCATTTTTTCTTTTATCAAAGCCATAGGTAAAAAGCATTATCGTTTAATTATTTTGCTTAGTTTTTCTTATGCTCAGTTAATGATTTATGCAGTGGGATCTGCTGCTAGTGACAGGTTTTT
>CAZSQY010000080.1:0-2100 GCA_964609285.1 uncultured Pseudomonadales bacterium | reverse complement strand
TGACTCTTGTCCGCTACTATTTGTTTAGCTAATTTTCGGCTAACTTTACCAATTTTACGCTCTAGTTCACGCACTCCGGCTTCTTTAGTGTAGCGCTGAATCACTTTTTTCAAAGCTTGAGGAGTGAACTCAATTTGATCCTCATTAAGGCCATTAGCCTGCAGAACCTTTGTTAATAAATGCCTTTTTGCAATCTGAAATTTTTCTTGATATGTATAGCCAGGATAGCGAATAATCTCTAAGCGGTCTTTAAGCGCTGGAGGGACGGTATCCAAGGTATTGGCAGTTGTAATAAAAATTACGTTAGATAAGTCGTAAGGAACATCCAAATAATGATCCTCAAAAGCAGCATTTTGTTCAGGGTCCAATACCTCAAGCAAAGCGGCAGAGGGATCACCCCTAAAGTCTTTGCCAACTTTATCTATTTCATCCAATATAAAAACTGGATTATTACTGCCTGCAGTAATAATTCCTTTGATGATGCGGCCCGGCATAGCACCAACATAAGTACGGCGGTGACCACGGATTTCAGCTTCGTCCCGGATTCCCCCTAGTGAAATTTTAGTAAAATCCCGGCTTAAAGCTTGGGCGATTGCTTTGCCGATACTAGTTTTACCTACACCTGGCGGTCCTACAAAACACAAAATGGTAGGCAGATCTGTGTTTTGTTGAGCCTGCCTGCTCGATTTCTGGTCAGAACCTTTTTTATTTTTGTTTTGCGTTTTTTTAGACGATTCTTGCTTTTGCGCCTGTTGCTCTTTAAGTTGTAAAACGGCAATGTATTCCAAAACTCGATTCTTTACATCTTCCAAGCCATAGTGATTTTCATCTAACACGGCTTGAGCTTCATCAATATCAACCTTGACTTTACCTTTGCTGGTCCAAGGCACATCAAACATAGTCTCGATCCAGGTGCGTACATAACCTGCCTCTGGGTTGTTAGGTGATAAATTGGCTAAATGATTGATTTCTTTTTTTACTTTTTTCTCAATTTCTTCCGGAAAATTAGCGTTGTCAAGTCTATCTTTAAAGTTTTGCGCTGTATCTTCACCTTCCTCATACTCACCCAGTTCTTTTTTAATAGTTTTGAGTCGTTCGCGCAAAATATTTTCGCGCATATGTTTATCGAATTTAGCCTGGGTTTTGTGAACTACATCTTTTTCAATTTCTAAAACTTTTTGTTCATGAGACAAGTGCTGAATCACTTTTTTCATGCGCTGGTTAATATCAGTCGTTTCCAGCAAATCTTGTTTTTCTTTAGTTTTGAGGTTTAAAGTAGTGGCGATTTGATCAGCCATTTCACTTTTATTGACCCCGCTCATGAGTTTAATAAAATTAAGAAATTCAACAGGTTTGCCCATCTGTACCAGTTGTTGAAAAGTGTTTTTTAGATGAGAAGCTAAGGCTGTGGCCTCTTCCTCATCAGAAACTTTTTCCTCTAATTTGGAAATGCGGGCTTTATAATAAGGGTCAAATTGCAGAAAATGATGAATTTTAACTCTAGCAATGCCGCGCACCAAAGCACTAAGAGTGTCGTCAGTTTTGAGCGTGCGCTCGATGACAGCCAGAGTACCAACCGTATATAAGTCTTTTTCTTTAGGTTTGTCTATATCCGGTTTTTTTTGAGTTACTAACACCACCAACTTGCGATCTTTGACTGCTTCTTGTAAAGCTGCCACAGAAAAATCGCGGCCAAAACTTAAAACTAGTTCGGTATTGGGATACAAAATGCCCTGTCTGATAGGCAAAACTGGTAATGAGAAATCGTTTGAAGGCAGATTTTTTTTGATTTGATCAGCTTTTTCTTGGCGCATCATTTCTTCTTGAGCCAAACGCTTAGCTTTTTTTTGCTTAAGAAATTTCTTTAATTCCTTTTCACTAGTAATATGCTTAGCTGACTTTTTGCCTTTGGACTTTTTATTCTTTTTGTCTTTATCTGTCATGATTGTATGTTACCTTATTTTACTATTTTATTAATTTAAATGTCTTACGGATAAAAGCATGGTCTTCTAATCTTGCCGTAATCACTCCGAGAACTTAATTGAATTAGCATTCTAAAGGTTAGACTGCTAAATTGCAACCCTTACGAAAAGGATCGAT
>CAZSQY010000079.1:0-2180 GCA_964609285.1 uncultured Pseudomonadales bacterium | reverse complement strand
AACTACTACCTACCCTTTTTATGTTCTGCATATAACCACAAAGCGGTCAAGATCCCAAAGACAGAGGTCAGTACATAAGGAACTAGTCGGGCAATTTCCACAGCATAATTGTTCATGTTTCTGCTTTGGTTTTATTTTTGATTTTTGATTGATCTGAGCTAGAATTCTGCGAGTCTGACTCTGACATTATTTTAAAACCCACATAGCCTGTTAATACAGCGAAAACTGCTACCAAAAATCCTGTTACCCATCTAAGAATAATTATGAGCAGCGGCAGATCATTTTGCATAATTAAGACTTTTTCTAATGATTAAGCTCATTATAGCTGCAATTGTAAAAAGAAACCCTCCAACAACCACAGTATAGCAACTTGCTTTTTGACTCACAATCGGCTCCAAGACAACTGTTGCAAAAAATATTTGCGCCAGGTCAGCCCATAAATCAGCCAATCCTTCAAGCTGAGCCTGATTTAAATTTAACTTAGACAAAACCGAATGGACTTTGATGAACTGAGTTAAACGTCTAAAGATACAGTTGTTTTGCTGTAAGAAATCCTGATTTAGTTGCTTAAATATCTGCTGAAAAGCCATAGCAGCATCAGCTTAACAGCCAAATCTTAAAAAAACCTTAAAAAAATGAATAACAGTGAGCAGTTTAATTCCAAAATCTAACCCTTGTAAATCTTTAAAATCCTGGCTTTAATACGAGCTAAACGCTCTTCTTCTTCAGACAGCTTCTTTTCAGGCTTTTCTGCTGCAGCTTCCTCTGTTGCAGCTGCTTCATCTGGCTGAGCTTCCTCACCGGGTTTCCTTAATCCGGCCGGGCGTTTAAATTGATCAGTGTCCAGCTCAATCTTTTTTGGCCGCTGGGGTTCGTGGGGTTGGGCTTGGGCGGGCTGCTGGGGCTGAGTTTCTTTGGCCTGCTCCGGCTGAGCTGACTTTTCACCCTGCTGAACACCTTTTGTTTCCTCAGGCTGCTGTTCACTTTGGGTAGTTTCTGTTTCCTTTTTGGTTGATGGCTGCTCTGCTGCTGCGTCAAGGGTGTCAGCCGCTTTAACCGCCGCATCTGCCCTGACTAACTTAACCATAGGCTCATCGTGGCGCGTAATCAAATATTCTTGTCCAGAATAATAAACTTCGTTGACAATATCGGCAAAATTATTTCTCGCATCTGTGGCTGAAATTTCTTTAGGTTGAACTCTAGGTTGATTGGACATAGTGACAATTTGGATAATTTGTACTATCTCCACTATAACAATACTATGCTGAACATAGCAATAGCGTGCTTACTATTGCAAATAAACAATTTGTATAAAATTAGCAAAATAAAAAATAGCTTTATTGCAAAAACTCACCCTACCAACTCCACACTCCCCAACTCCTGCGCCTTTTTATAATAATCTCTGTCAGCTGTCACAAAAACTGCGCCCCTTTCCAAAGCTAAAACATGATAGCTGGTGTCATAAACAGTTGTGCCTAACCGGTGGGCCATCAACAGACTATCTTCCACCAACTGCGCAGAAAGCGGCACAATCGTTAATGGCAGTTCATTAAAACGGCTAATTGCCTTACGCATTTGCTTTTGAGTAGGTAAGTTAAAGCGCAAAGCATTGGCCACTCCCAGGGGCAATAAGCTAGTTGAAAACAAAAACTGTTGATTGGACTCTTTTTCTTGCTGCTGCAGTGCCTCAGATAACCAAAGTTAATCAATTGGGCCCTCTTGCAAGATAAACTGAAGCACCACTGAGGCGTCAATCACGTATTTACCGGACAATATTTTTTTTCACATCCGCCCTTTCTCAATCGCAGCCTTAATTTCTTTCCAGCTGTACTTGGGTAATTCATCCCGCAGAGCCAAAAACCGCTCAACCGGACTCTGACCCGCTTTGCGCCGGCTGCGCTCAATTTTTTCCTCGAGCAAACTACTCTTAACAGCATCAGTTACAAATTGACTAAGCTTACCTTTAGGTACTAACTCGCGCAGCTGCTCGTAAACATGCTCCGGCATACTGACAGTAAGACGTTTACTCATAATATTAGTCAAGTAATTGGTATTCATATCAATTGAATGATGATTGTTCATACTAGACAAGCCTTTCTCTAGCCCTTCAGCCTAAAAATCAGGCTGAGCAAAAATTTTATTAGATGAAAAAACTATAACTGAAGAAACTGACACTAAGC
>CAZSQY010000078.1:0-2213 GCA_964609285.1 uncultured Pseudomonadales bacterium | reverse complement strand
AAGTATGTGGAGGTGTTTGATAAAAGTCCGCAGTTAACTTTAAATCAAGCTATAACAAACCGCTTTAATTTAGCTGCTAATGATCAGTGTCAGATTGAGCAGCTACAGGGTGATTTTGGCCTTGAACCCAGCTACGAAACAGCTGTGATTAGTCTGGTACAAGAGCCGGGAGTTGAGTATGATCTGCCAGAGTTAATGACAGCGGTTCAAGATAACTGCCCAACACCTTATACACCGGTGGGCGGGATTGCTTACTTTATGATGAATCCGGCTGCTGCAGGGAGAATGGTGTTTGTGAGTGTGGGCCAGGATTGTCTGCCTTCCGGTGAGACGGGAGTCTGCTGGCATGAGACAATTAGGTTGTTTGAGTAGGATATATAGCTACAATTCTAATTCGAGGATTGTTTAAACACTGTGGCATTTAGGTTAGAGCCACAATCAATTTCTTCAATTTGTTCTTTAGGACCAAAGAGACTTATTTCATAATAGTCTGTTTTCTGAGGTACATATTCAGCTCTTTCATTGAAAACGGCCATTAAGTTTGGACGGTGTAGCTCGTATTCATTAACAGCAACGGCCGGACAGCCAATTTCTTTACCTAAATAGATATAACCTAAGGCTTGGTGATTGTGAGAAGGAGAGTTAAGGTTAAAAAATATTGGCTGTTGGTATCGATCGCAGATTTTTATAACACAGGCTCGTTTTTGGGTGATTGAAACAGGAGTAGGTTTAAGATAATTAAGAACAAATTTTGGCTGTAAATAAACAACTGCCATAACTAGCACCAGCAGCCAATTTATTTTAGGAGTAAAACTCAAAGCAATTAAAAGTAAAGTTAAGGTGGCTACTACATAATGAGCGTGAATTTGAAAAGGAGCAAGCAAAATCAAGGCGGTGGATGCCAAAAAAGCAGTAAGACTGTAGAAAAACTCAGGTTGTTTTGTCTTAATTGTTTGAAGGCCATTTTTAAATATCATCACGGATAAAATAATTAAGATTAACATCAGAGCACCTAGGCTCCAGTTTCCGATTTTAAATAAATGCGTAATATATTGCTGAGATTTGATAAACAAACTGTTAGAAACTTGCAGCAGCTCCTGCGAAGGTAGCTTTTTAAGCAAAAAGAAGTTATGTCGTATTTCAAAAACTAGGGTCGGTAAATTGAGAATAAAGCTGGTAAAGATTAACTTAAGAATGAACTTAAGCCTTTGTTTGGAGAGAATACTGAACAGAATCATAGCTGTAAGAACTGCTGCAGTTGGAATACTAGCAAAGTTCAAAGCAACTGCTAAGCTTAGGCCAAATGCCGATAACCAGCTTAACCAGTTAGCAACCTTAGAGTTAGAAGTTGACAGCCATTTTTGCCAGCTAAAAAATGCGATAAGAATAGCAAGAGGGACGAAAGAGGGGTTCCAAATTTTCCTTTGCTGGTAAACGAGAGTAGGCCAGATTGCCATGAGTAAAACCAACAGTGAGATTTTGTTTTTTAAAGCCGGTTTAGAGCTGTAATGTTTCCAGAGAAGCATGAACCCAACTAGGTAGTAAACAACGCCAGCAATTGTGGTGGCATACGCTGAACTACCTGTAATTAGATAGAACGGGTAAAGCAAATAAAAGTAGATCGCACTTTGGTTAAAAGAGATAGCACTGTTTTGTGGGCCAAGCAGAGGCGGTAAGCCGGTTTGCTGCCATTCATGGAGTTCTAAGAAGTCTCGAGCGAGATCACCAAACATGTTTAAAGTTTGGGGCAGATGATAAAGCCGGAGAAAGATAAATAAGCCAAGAAAGGCAAAGAAAAGTAAGTAAGGCTTAAGGTTATTGAGGAGAGAAAACATATATCTATTATAATAACATCATGGTAAACATCCTTGTTAGAACTTGCGCGGGGTTTATTAGTTTACACACAATAAGACGTTGCCCAAATAAAGCTAAAGAAGAGGTTATAATAAAAATTCTGATATTAATAAAAGATCATGATTCAACCCCACGGCGGTAATTTAATAAACCGCTCACTTTCCAAACCAGCACAGAAAAAAATTTTTGCTCGCCAGGACAAACTAACCAATCTTTCCCTAGATAAAGAGCTAGTTAAGGATGTAGTTAATATTGCTGATGGCGCCTATTCTCCTTTAACCGGTTTTTTAAAACAAGCTGATTTCCAAGCAGTCTTGGATAAGATGCGTTTGGATAGCGGCTTAGTCTGGCCAATTCCA
>CAZSQY010000077.1:0-2238 GCA_964609285.1 uncultured Pseudomonadales bacterium | reverse complement strand
CGCAAATTCTTGCTTGGCAGGGAGCTTTTTAACATCTCCCTTTAGATCCGGCATGCGGTGTACTCCTACTTTCCAGCTGACATAACCTTTTTTAAACAACCTTGGTTGGTAATCCGGCCACCAACCTGCTGATTTAATCCATTGTTCAAAAATAATATTTTTGCGCGGAATTAAATATACATCAGCAGCATCCTCTTGAATAACAATTTTTCTAATCTTTTTTTGTAAAGTTGAGGGAACTTGCTCATCTGCGTCAATCACTAGTATCCAGTCATGGCTGGCCTTGGAAATTGCCCAATCGCGAGCCGGGTCAGCATAACCCAAATCCTTATGAGTAAAAATTTTGTTAGTAAACTTTTTAGCAATCTCAATTGTTTCATCAGTGCTATGCATATCAACCACCACAATTTCATCAGCAAAAGCTACTGATTGCAAACATGCCTCCAAAGTTTTAGCAGCGTTTTTGGTGTTAATAACAGCTGAGAGTTGCATGATAAGTATTTATTTATTAAGTTTAATAAATGATAACTTTTAAATATATTGTTATCTAGGCATAAAAAATTATTACTCTGTTTTCTTTACTATATAAAGACTGCCTTTTTTAAAAAATTCTTCATACAACCCAGAGCTAATGGCTTGCTCAATTATCTGCTTCCAGTTCTTCTCACTAGTTGGGAAAAAATTGTTCTGATTTTGACCATCTCGAAGATCATATACTAAGTAATCCGGCTGCAGCTCAAGCAATTCTTTGTAATCCTGAGCCAACATATAAGTAGTTTGTTTTGACAAAGGTAAACCTAAATGATTTTGAGTCATAACGCTCCCATTCTGAGGGACAGCTTCAATTAGATCCCATAAAAACTCATTCTTTTTTGTATTTTTATAAAAATCTTGATTAATAGTTAAAAGCAAAGGCGATCTTTGAGGCAGCATAAAGTTGCCATAAAATGTTCCCAACAATACTAAACAAGCAAAAATTGGCATTAAAACCTTTGCCCATTTTGTTTTCTCCATCCATTTAATAGACCACATAGCAGATAAAAGCAGCATCGGAGCCAAGCCAACTCCATAATGGTAAGTTAAAAGATATTGAACATTGCCCGGAATAGCAAACACATAACGGGCTAAAAAATCCTGCAATACTAAAGGCAAGGCTGCAATATTTAAGATGGGTAAAAAACCAAAACTGGCAATTGAAACTAAAAATGTATTAATTTTTTCCGGAGGAGTAATCAGTCGATCCACCAGCTTGGGTAATGTTTGAGGCAAATGAACTTCACCATAAAGAAACTGACCTTTGGAAAAATAGGGAATAATTTTAGTGGTAACAAGCCAATACCATCCAACCGAAACTAAGAATGTAAAAATTGCCGGTTTTTTAAAATCCTTGCCCTGGAACCAAATAAAAATTGATAGGGCAACTCCAATCACGGCCATCGACTCTTTAGTTAGCAATAGCATAACTATGCCTAAAGCATAAAAAACCCAACGTTTGTTGAGGGCCGCCCAAACCGCAAAAAATAAAATTGGTGCCAGTAAATTGATTTCATGAAAGCCAAAAATAAAAGCGTGTTGAGTTCCGATATACAAAAAGTAAGCTATTAACAGAACAAAGATCATCCAGGTTTGCTTAATCAATTTACAACCTACCAAATAAGCAAAAAACCCTCCCAAAGCATAACTAACAGCCATAGTAATAAAAATCGTTTCGTGCCAGGGGAATAATCTAAACAAAAAAGCAACTATGAGGATCATAGGATGAAAATGGTCTCCAAAAATATTAATTCGACCTAAATAAGGATGATGTACTATAGGTTCTTCAAGCTGAGCCAATTTCCACAAAGAAGAATGAAAATAAACATTGTCAACGAAAAAATACTCAAGCTGCCAATATTTATGCAGCATTAACAGACTGTATAAAACAGCAAACAGCGAACAGATTGCGATTGCTAAGTATAATTGTACTTTGGAGTTAAGAAAAAAAGTTAAAATTTTATCAAGAAAAGTAGCTGTGGTTTTTTTCGAAATTTTGAAACTTTTTTTCATATTTTAGTAGCAACAAGCTTCATTTTTTACCTATAAAATCAATTTTTAGGTTAATGATTTAATTTCATTTTGCAATTTTTTAAAACTGAATGCTGCTAACCCGGTCAAATAAACCACGCCAATCAAAACGCCGCCAGCCAATAAATACCTCATACCGCGGCTCATAAAATCAATCAAAAACCAACCCAGCAA
>CAZSQY010000076.1:0-2240 GCA_964609285.1 uncultured Pseudomonadales bacterium | reverse complement strand
AACAGCATGGTATTCAGTCTTTAGCGGTCGAGTGCGATGTTACTAGTGAAGATCAGATTCAGCAAGCTAAGCAAACAGTTTTGCAAGAATTTGGCCGGATCGATATTTTAGTCAACAATGCCGGAGTAGGTGGTATGGGTGAGGCAGAAAAAATGAGTTTTGAAGAGTGGCAAAAAGTGATAGATGTTAATTTAACCGGAGTCTATTTGTGCTCTAAAAATTTTGGTCAAGCCATGATTGGGCAAAATTATGGCAAGATCATCAACATTGCTTCGATCTTCGGCAAAGTAGGTAACATGGCTTTCCCGGTAGCAGCCTATCATGCTACCAAAGGAGCTGTGGTTAACCTAACTAGAGCTTTGGCAGTTGAATGGGCTGAGCACAAAATTACGGTTAATGCTATCGGTCCCGGTTTCTTTGAAAGCGAGATGACTGAGGAGATAAAAGATAATGAAGAGGCTAACCAGTTTATTGTTGGTAGTAATCCCATGCACAGATGGGGTAAAAAAGGTGAGCTAGATGGAGCTGTAGTTTTATTAGCTTCAGATGCATCAAGTTTTATTACTGGTCAAACTTTATATGTAGATGGCGGCTGGACAGCGGTTTAAGATAATTGCATTTAATGCAAGAATTATATAAATTATAGGAGAAGTTATAAGATTACTAATTAGTAATAAAAATATAGGAGGAATTATGGGACAAACAGGTACCAAAATTTTAAAAGTTGATGTTGAGCAGCTATTAGGGGATCTCAATAAAGCTTTGGCTGATGAATGGCTGGCTTATTATCAATACTGGATAGGAGCTAAGGTGGCAGTGGGTATGATGCGCCCGCAGGTTGTGGCCGAGTTGGTGGAGCATGCTGCTGATGAATTGCGACATGCAGATATGTTAGTAGAGAGAATTATTACTTTGGGTGGAGAGCCAATTTTAGAGCCCAAAGAATGGTATGAGCAAACCACTTGTGGTTACGAGACCCCCTCAGATTCAAACACCAAGGCTTTGGTTAAGCAGAATATTAAAGGTGAGCGTTGTGCAATTAAGGTTTACCAAGAAATGCTGGAAATGGTGCAGGGTAAAGATTCTGTTACTGAAGATATGGTGAGAGAAATTTTAGCTGATGAAATTGAGCACGAAGAAGATCTGGAAGCAATTGTGGATGATATGCAGACTAAGTAAAGAAATTGAAGTAAATTAGTAAGGAAAATTTTAAACGGCGGCTAAAAGCCGCCGTTTTTGATCTAAATCTTTAGTATTGTGACCCCAACCGGAATTCACTGCTCGCTCACCCCGCTTAGCGGGATTCGCTCCCAGTATTACTCACGTTCGCTCTGGCTTTCAGCCACGCTCACTTGACGGCAGAACCTTGTTAATTACCAGATCGAGCTACAAACAAAAAAAACCAGCTTTGCTGCTGGTTTTTTGTTTGTGACCCCAACCGGAATCGAACCGGTGTTTTCGCCGTGAGAGGGCGATGTCCTAGGCCGCTAGACGATGGGGCCATTTTTATTTTTAAGCTCCGTTTCTTTATGGCTAGAGCCTGCTTATTATAGCTATTTTCTCTGGCTCAATCAATATAACCTCAAGAATTTTAAAGCAATTTTGCAAATGTCAGCTTGCTGTCAGTTTTGTTGTTTATAGTTGCCTCACTATGGACGACACTCATCTCTCTCTATTAAGTAATTATTCCGGGATATTGTTTGGATTAGTTTTTCTAAGTTTTGTCGGATACTGCTCAGTTAACGGTTTTCGTCTTTTTGTTATAGCCTCTGGTTCTATGGAGCCGGCTTTGTCTCCGGGCACGCTTATTTTAACTCAACCGCAGCAGCAGTATGGTCCTGGAGAAGTCATTACTTTTAGACGTTTAGCTAGCCAAGCAAATAACTCAAAACAACTAATCGTTACTCATCGGGTTATTTCTATCCAGCGCCTGGATCACTCTTATGTTTATTTCACCAAAGGTGACGCCAATCAAGAAATTGATGCCAACCAAGTTTATCATCATCAAGTTATTGGAAAAGTAGTGCTCGTTTTTCCTCTGGTGGGACTAGTTTTGGTTTGGCCATATTCCAAGCTTGGTTTTTATGCATTGGTAGTATTACCTGCCGTGATTATTATCGGATATTTAATCAGGCAAATTATTTATCTAATAACAGCGGGATCATGAAAAAATCTTTAGTTATTACAAGCTTTATTTCATTTTTATTAGTTGCGGTTTTGTTAGTTATAAGTGGTGCTCA
>CAZSQY010000075.1:0-2281 GCA_964609285.1 uncultured Pseudomonadales bacterium | reverse complement strand
CTTGATCCGCCCAATGTGGGTTTATATGCTTGCGGTCCTACGGTTTATGATTATGCGCACTTAGGTCATCTGCGCAAATACACTATGGACGATGTCTTAATTCGTACCCTGCAGCATGCAGGTTATAAGGTGACTCATGTCCAGAATGTAACAGATGTTGGTCATTTGGCTTCTGATGCAGATACCGGTGAGGACAAATTAGAAAAAGGGGCTAAAAAATATCAGCTCAGTGTGCAAGAATTGGCGCGCAAGTTTGAGAATTTTTTCTACGAATCGATGGATAAAATGAACAACCAGCGTCCGGACGTGGTTTGCCGGGCAACTCAGCATATTAAAGAAATGCTGGATTTAGTCAAGAACTTGGAAGAGAAAGGCTATACTTATGTGATTGAAGGGGATGGAGTTTATTTTGATACTTCCAAACTAGATGCTTATGGAAAGTTGTCTCCGTTAGATTTGGATCAGCTGCAAGAGGGGGCTCGAGTAGAAAAAGTAGAGGGAAAGCGCAATCCAACCGATTTCGCTTTGTGGAAGTTTGAGCGAACCGAAGAAAATCGGGCTATGAGCTGGCCCAGTCCCTGGTCAAAAAAAAGTTTTCCCGGCTGGCACATTGAATGTTCGGCCATGAGTATGAAATATCTGGGTGAGCAGTTTGATATTCATACCGGCGGCATTGACCATTTGGCTATTCACCATCCTAACGAAATAGCTCAGTCAGAAGCAGCTACCGGCAAAGAACCGTTTGTAAAATATTGGGTACATCATAATTTTTTAACGGTTGATGGCGAAAAGATGAGCAAATCAAAAGATAACTTTTTTACGATTTTAGACATTGAAGAAAAAGGTTTTGATCCCACGGCTTTGCGTTTGCTGTTTTTACAAAGTCACTATCGCAGTCAGCTTAATTTTACTTGGGAAAGTCTAGAAGCTTCGCAAACTAGCTGGAATAAATTAAAAAGAATGATGGCGCAGTGGCAGGGTCTAACTGATAAACACACTCAGCTTTCCTCACAGGCTAAGACCTATCAAAAGCAATTTATTAGTTTTATAGAAGATGATCTTAAAACTCCGGAGGCAGTGGCTGTTTTATGGGAGGTGGTAAAGTCTCAATTACCGAATAAAGAAAAGCGTGCTTTGCTGCTGAAGCTTGATCAGGTGCTGGGTTTGGGTTTGGATAAGATCACAGCTGATCAGACCGGACAAGTGGCGATCGAAGATTTACCGACTGAGGTTAAGCAGTTGGTGGAGAAAAGAAGCCAGGCTCGCCGCGATCAGAATTGGTCAAGCGCAGACAAAATTCGCCAACAGCTCAGCAAGTTAGGTTATCAGGTGGAAGACACGCCACAAGGCCAAGTAGTGCGCCAATTAAGTTAAAGCTCTATGCTAGATAGTGAGTATAGCACCCAGTTGGTTGAGTTTACTTCAGAAGATCAGTTAGTTTTGCCTGGTTTATTGTTTAAGCCCTTACAATTAACCCAAAAGGCAGCTATTTTTCTTCATGGCAACGGCAGTGCCTCAGTTTTTTATTCAGTTAAACGCATGCGCGCTTTAGCTCAGCAATTTACTCAGCAGGGGATTGCGTTTTTAGCTTTTAACAACCGCGGAGCTCACTTTATTAAAAGCATTAACAAGTTTCATGAGCCGGAGGAAAATTTTGCCGGTTATGATGATGTGACTCTAGGCACGGCTTATGAGGTAATTAAGGATTGCGTCTATGACATTAACGGAGCAATAACCTTTCTTAAACAGCAAAATTTTTCAGAGCTTTATTTAGTCGGCCATTCGTCCGGCGCTAACAAGATTTGCGTTTATGATCACTATCAGCCCAAAAACAAGATAGATAAATATGTTCTATTAAGCGGAGGTGATGATGCCGCGCTTTATTATCAGAAAATTGGTGATAAAAAGAAATTTTTTAAGTATCTACAGCAGGCGAAAGATAAAATAGAACAAGGTAATGGTGAGCAGCTTATTCCTAAATATATTATGGACAGAATTTTGTCTTATCAATCTTTTTATGATGTGGCAAATCCCGATGGTGATTACAACACTTTTCCTTTTACAGAATATGTGCAGCCAATTGAGTTATCCACCCAGCCTTTGTTTCGTTATTTTAAAGCTTTAAAAAAACCAAGCCTAGTGGTTTATGGTGAGAATGATGACTACAGTCCTAATAAAAGTGGGCGCAAAGCAATTAAAATTTTGCGCCAACAAGTTAAAAATAAACCTAATTTTGAGTTCAAACTGATTCTTGAGGCTGATCATAGTTTTCATGGTCAGG
>CAZSQY010000074.1:0-2327 GCA_964609285.1 uncultured Pseudomonadales bacterium | reverse complement strand
TCGTGATAAGCGGCCGGATTATGTCGGTAGCAGCTGATTTGCTCACTCTTTTGTTGGTTTTTAAAAGCGCTCACATTCTTGGCCAAATCTTTAAAAGCAAACCGAAACTCAAACAGATTTTTCCCTACTGGGCAGCCGCTGCTTATGCTTTAATGGTTTTACCGATCCAGCAATCTCATTTTTTTACCACCGACACTTTTACTAATTTATTTAGTTTCGCCGGTTTTTACTGGGCGCTGGCATTTTATAAAACTCAAAACAAGAGCTGGAAAAAGTGGGCTAGTTTATTGCTGGCCGGTTTGTGCTGGGGCCTGGCTGCAGCAGCAAAACTTAATGCAATTTTGATCGGACCTTTAGTTCTCGCTATTTTATTATTAGCTGATAAAAACTTGCTCAAAATCAAACAGCTTCAGTTTAAACAAGTGGTGCGGGTAATTACCATTACTCTAGTTTTTTTACTGACAGCTTATCTTAGTCTGCGCTTTAGTTCTCCTTATCTTTTTGCCAGCCGCAGCTGGCTGAAATTAAACTTGTCACCACAATTTTTAAGTAATCTGCAGCAGCTTAAATCCTGGGAAGGCAGCCATGTTTGGTATCCGCCGGCCATGCAGTGGATCAATCGCACCGCGGTTTGGTTTGCTTTAAAAAATATGGCAGCAATTGGAGTGGGATTGAGTTTGTTTACATTTACTCTAATTGGCCTCAGTTTGATGATAAAAAAAATTGCTCGTAATATTAAAAGCCAAAAGTCTAGGCCGACCGCCTGGCTATTATTGACTATTTTAATATGGGGTTTAGGAGTATTCGGCTATCAATCAACCCAATTTGTTAAATCTCTGCGCTATTTTTTGATTTTATATCCTTTCATGGCTTTAGCTGCGGGCTGGAGCCTAGCTCATCTCTGGAATTGGATTAAACAACAAACTAATAAAATCATACAAATTTTAAGCGTTCTTTTGCTTTTGCTTTGCTTAATCATTTGGCCTCTAATGTTTTTGTCAATTTATATCAAGCCACACAGCCGTATCCAAGCTTCTCTATGGATGTATCAAAATTTACCTAAAAATAGCATTATTGCAAGTGAATACTGGGATGATGGCTTGCCGCTGCGTATACCTCAATATCAACAACAGTTTAGCTTCTTGCAGATGCCAGTTTTTGGCAGGGATGATCAAAACAAGTGGCAACAAATCGAACGGATATTAGACCAAGCTGACTACTATATCTTATCTTCCAATCGTGCGTGGGGCAGCATTTCGCGTTTACCAGAAAAATATCCTCGTATGAGCCGTTTTTATCACGAGCTTTTATCAGGGGAAACTGATTACCAACTAGTAGCAGAGTTTAACTCTTTCCCCAGTTTGGAATATCTGGGTATTCCGATTACTTTAAGTGACATTTGGGCAGAAGAAGCCTTTAGTGTTTATGACCATCCGCAAGTAATGATTTTCAAACTGCGCTAATTTAGTCAATTTTTTTTCGCAGTACAAAAAAAACTGCACTCGCTTGTGATAGTTGAATCTGAGTGGTTTTATTTAAAGCCTTTATCCACGGAGTCAAAGGACAAAACCGGTAGGCATTAGACCAAAACACCCAACGGCCAGTCAGTTTATAACTGAGTAAAGAGGGGAGAGATAAATAGTGCAAAACTTCCATTACACGACTATGTTTATGAGGTAGGTAGCCAACTTTTTTTTGACACAACAATTGCTGATCTTTAAACTGACTCGTCCAGTTTGCTGCTGACAGTAAATGTCTATGCTCCTGTTTTTGTTTTAACCATCTTACATAGCGTTGGCCGCCTATTTTTTTACCCAACAAAGCCTGTTCCCATTTCTCAGTCATGACAGTGGTTAAAAAATATCCACCTGGTTTGAGCACGCGGCTAATTTCATGTAAGGTTTGATCTAGATTATCAACATGCTCTAAAACACTATTGCTGATCACGGTCTCAAAACTTGCATTTTTAAAAGGCAGAGTATTCCCGTCATAAATCTTAACTTGATCATAGATATCAAGATGGCGAGCTCGATCTATACAGCTGCTAGCAATATCAACTCCTATTAGCTTAAATGAGTGGTTGAGCCTGATAGGGGCTAGAGAGACCTCTGCAAAAAACCCATCACCACAGCCAAAATCTAAAACTTTCCCTTGAATAAATTTTTGATGCCGTTGATAAAGATAGGCTTCATAAGGTCTGATCAAACTATAAAACTTAGGCCTTTTTGATAAAAAATCTTCAAACAGTCTATCCAAATCTGCCTTCATTTCAACAGCTCCTTAAATAAACTGAGGGTGGGTTGACTAGCAAACATCTGCTTAACTTT
>CAZSQY010000073.1:0-2411 GCA_964609285.1 uncultured Pseudomonadales bacterium | reverse complement strand
CGAAGAGTCCCCCGTTTGTACGGCTTGCCTAATCCACAATACAACTACTAATAAAATAATTAAAAACAAGAAAGCCAATCCCGTAAAAAGAATTATTTTCCCCTTTGGAGTCTGAATAAACTTTTTTTCCGGCTTAATGCGGCTTTTAGCCTCTTCCCACCAAGACTCACCCTCAGAGCCAAAAACCGGGGTCTGTTGAGAGAACTCAGTTTGATCAAACTGCTGCTTTGGATGCTTCACTTAATACCCTCCAGTTCTTCTAAATAAGCTGTTAACTGAGATAGCTGGGCATAAATTGGGTTGAGATCATCAAAAACAGAGCGGTAAAACCTTTGGTAATTAGAGTGTTGGCTGGTTTTAACTTGGTCAAGAGCTACCCATTGTGCCTCTAAGAGCGGAGCAGTTTGAGTAAAAAGCTTATCAACCTCGTTTAAAGCGCGCCTACGCTCAGTTTGTTGAATTAAGTTGCTTTCTTCACTCTCTTTTTCCAAAATTGTTTGATAAATCGCTAAAGCTTGATCATAAACCGCCTGCAAACGACCAATAGAAAGTAAATTTAAAGCGTAAAAACTAGTTTCTTGCAATTGCTGGCCAATCGGCCCGAACTCTTCAGCCAACTGATTAATTTGTTCTCGATTAAGCTCCTGATTGAGTTTTTCCTCAAATGAAGCCAGACTTTTTTGATTGGACTCAATTTGATCAAGCACTATCTCTTTATGACTAATTTCAATCCCTTCTGCCTCCACTAGTTTAAGTCTATTTAACTCCAAATATGTTTCTAAAACTTGGTTGCGTGACAACATAGCATTTTTAGTTGCAGTAACTGCTTCTTCAATGGAATTGAGAGTTTGTAAACGCTTATACTGATCAACAGCAATTCTATATTTTTTCTCTTGCTGCTGATGGTCACTCAGTTCACTGAGAAGTTGTTTTTTGGTATCTTGAATTTGTTTCTCAAGTCTTTGTTTTTGGAGAATCACTTCAGAAGAAATTTCGTCAGTTTGTGCCAAAACTAAACTGCTTGGATTTAAACCAATCAAGACCGTGGCGGCGAGTAATAAAATAGTGATCAACATAAAGCCATTAAATTATTGTTGTTTTCGTAATTCTCTATCACGAGCAAACTGGATAGCTTCGTGCAAAGACTCAAAGGTGCCGGTATCCAACCATTTGCCTTCAACAAAAGCCACATCTAAATTTCCTTCTTGTAAATAAAGATTGTTTAAATCAGTAATTTCTAACTCACCTCTAGGCGAGGGACTTAAAGCCTTGGCTTTATCTACTACAGTAGAATCATAAATATACAAACCTGTAACAGCGTAGTTAGACTTAGGTTTCTCCGGCTTCTCTTCAATTGATATAGCCTGCTGGCTTTCATTAAACTCAACCACTCCAAATCTTTCCGGATCCGGAACCTGTTTAGCAAAAACTCTTCCGCCTGACTCAAAACCCTGGATGGCTTGTGAAAAATCATCTTCAAATAAATTATCTCCCAAAATCAAACTAACGTCATCATCACCAATAAAATCCTCACCGATCAGAAATGCTTGAGCCAATCCACCTGGTTCGTCTTGAATTTCGTAAGTAAAATCACAGCCAAATTCTTTACCACTGCCCAATAATTTCAAAAAATCACCGGCATGATCCGGTGCCACAATAATCAAAATATCCTCTATCCCAGCCTGAAGCAAAGTCTCCAAAGGATAATAAATCATAGGCTTATTATAAATTGGCAGCAGTTGTTTACTAGTAACCCGGGTTAGTGGTCTAAGGCGGGTGCCTTGTCCGCCGGCTAAAATAATCCCTTTCATAAAATAAACCTTGTGTAATAAATTTGCAAATTAGTAATATTTTTATCGTTCATTAGTTTAACACAAAATATATCAAAATATATTTAAAGAGTGACCAAAAACATTAAGCTGCCAGCTAAAACTGAAACCCCTAAATATTCTAAAACAACTTTCTTAGTCAACCTATTAGTTTTGAGATGATGCACAATCCCCCAAAATAAATAAAAAACCGACATCAGCAAAATTAAATAGCGTTGATAAATCACGTCCGGCCAAGCCGCTAAAAATAAGAAAGATACCAAACCCATAAATAAAATTAAAACAGCGTAGCTCAACTTATACTTGTTTAACTCATTTCTCATTTAATCATTCCCCCCTTAAACAACATCATTAAGAATGCCACACAAGTAAATAAGATTATATGTCCCAAGTTTTCTCCTACCAGTCTCATGGTTTTTTTGTTGCCAATTACAAATGAATCATAACTAAGGGTTAAAACTATTAATAAAATAACTGCCAAAAAAACAATCTTAGTTAACTGTAGTGGCGTAAATAGAGGTGACTCACTAATTTGACCAATCGGCACTAAAGCACTGGCTAACACACCAGGCACGCCGGAAT
>CAZSQY010000072.1:0-2462 GCA_964609285.1 uncultured Pseudomonadales bacterium | reverse complement strand
TTAACTGAGTCATAGGCATTGATTATATAAGTTAGTCTGCTTCTAAACAAACTTGCTCAACGTCAAATAATTGGTAGCCTTCGAACTCAAAAGCTGCATCTGAGTTTTCCCGCAGCAGCCAACTTTGTTTTAAGGGTAAATCTAAATCCCCACTGCCTGGGCTAATTAAAACATAATCAAACTTTTCTGCTGCTGCTAATTCGCACCACTCCAAATGAGAAATTAAAGGGCTAAAAATCTGCTGCAAATTTTTACGCCGAATACGGTCATCATAACCCAAAGACCAGGCAAAATAACCATAATCCAGATATGTTTTGCGGCCGACTAAACTGACCGGGTTATACAAATACTGAGTGGTTACGACCACGCTGTCGGGTTCGGTCTGCTGCTGCAGCCATTGTCCCAACTCTTGCTGGGCCGGATCTTTAAGATGCAGGCTGCGGTCGTTGATGACCGGGGCTGCATCAATCAACCCAGAAAAAATTAATGGCAGCAAAAGCATTAATACTGCCGTTTTAGCAGTCCAGTGTTTTTGCCAGAGCTGGACTAAAATTGGCGCCAGACTAACCACTAACCCAATCTGAAAAAAATTTATTAACTTATGATTATTGATTAAATCAGTTGATAGCTGCCAAGTATTCGCTAGCAAAAAATAGACTGAAAAAATCAAAAGCCATTTTCTGATTTTTGGCCGAGCAGTAATCAGTAATAAAGGCCACATCATTAAATATAAACCTAAATTCTGCCACCAATACTGCACGAGATCGAGCAAAGCCTGGCTTTCAGCCAAGTACCCCAGCTTAAATTGCAAACCATCACCTGCCAGCTTCCAGTAATACCAAAAACTAGGCAGGGCAAAAAATAAACCAATTAAATACCAAGGGGCTAAAGATTTAATGAGTTGAGGATTCAAAACTAACCATAAACCTATGAAAATGACTGTCATTACAAATGCAGCTAGATTCAAAAAGGGAAGAGTCATCAATCCTATCCATAAAAGCAGCAGCTGCCAAAAATTAAATTTGATCCTAGAGCTGTTTTGAGCCATTGCAGACTTAACCAATGGCCAGACCAGCCATAAGCTAACAGCAAAACTAAAAGCCAAATGCCGCTGATTGGTATAAACATTCCAGGTCCAAAAAGCGCTAATCACATCACCGGACCAGGGGCCAAAATTTACAAAATCAGTCAAGGTTGGTATTTTAACTAAAGATTGCCAGGTCCAGCCTGATTCCTGAAAGTAACTTACAAAGGTTAAAGAACCGTTGAATAAAAATAAGATCAGGGCCAGAAAACCGGCTGCAATAGCCGTTTGTTTTTTAAGTCCCAAAAGCTGACGAGCAAACAGCTTAGCGTAAGAATATATTGCTAATAACAAGGCCAGCATTCCGACCGCACTCAGCCAATTCAAAGCTAATGCCAAATTAAGCCCGGCTTTTTCCAGATAGCCGACCAATAAATAAAACAGATAATGATAACGAATTGGCTCATTAGCAAACTGAGGATATTGGGGTGGAAAGTTTTTTCCCAAAGAAAAGGAACGAATCAGAGGCAGGTGGGCCGCAAAGTCACTCCAGAGCTTGCTGTTAATAATAAACTGATCCTGTTGATAACTAAACGTGGAAAACATCAGCCACACTGAAAAGCCGGTTGCTGCCAAAATAATCAACCACTCCCATTTAGAGAAATTTTTCAAATTGGCTTTAGGTTGATTAAATTGATTGCAAAAGGGTTTGAGCAGTCTCACGGCCTAATTGTATCGCATAATTAATGCCGCGGTCATAGGGATAAATATGCTGCATGCCGGCCCAGAACAACTGAGGCAGAGAAGTGGTGACTAGAGGCAGGCTGTGGCTGTGATTTATAAGGGCTAAGGGCTGGGCCACCTCAGCTTTGAACAGATAGCTTGCTTGTAAATTACTCATAAAACCGGGACTGAGTTTATCTAAAAAGGGCTGATACTGTTTTAAAATCTGTTCTTTATCCAAGGCATAAAAACTACTATCATTTTCTAAATATTGGGCCACGTAAACAATGTGATCCTTGTTATAGTGCTGAGGCTGTACAAAGTTAGTGTGCTCAACCACTGCCAAAAAGGGCCAATCGGATTGGTTGATGTTGACCCAATAAGTGTTATCAGCAAAAAATGGCTGCTCTAAAACTAAAATTAAGGTAATGGCAGCCAATGATTCTAAACTAGCGAGTTGTTGTAAATAATTAGCAGGCAGGCAGTTTTGACCTAAGCGGGATAAGGCATTAGACGAACCGGTAAATAAAACGCGGTCAAAATCTAAGTTTTGTGAAGTGTCGCTGCCAGTTGTCAGTTTTAAACTTAAACGCTTGCCAGACTGTTTACTATGTTCAATACTTTCCACTGCGGTTTCAAACATAAAATTTACACCTTGCTGAGTAAGTTTGCCCACAATCTTTTCCGACAAACCCAAAAAACCTTTTTGAAAATA
>CAZSQY010000071.1:0-2473 GCA_964609285.1 uncultured Pseudomonadales bacterium | reverse complement strand
TAAAATCCTTTTGTTCGTAGCGGTATCCTTCTAAAGTATCAGGATTCCATAAATAGCCAACTAAGGGAGTATTATAAAACTTGATGGTGCTGGCTGAACTGACTACGGTTAAAGTTACCAACTGCTTATCCGGAGTTAATAAAGCCGCTGCCACATTGGAGTTGGGTGTAGTCCATTGGCAAAACTGGCTATTCTCAGTCTTAAAAACAGGGTTTAGACTGACTTGAGTAGTATTATTTGGCTGATTAGTATTATTATTTATCTCAGTGCTATCGGTTGCGATTGTGCCAAGTAAAGTGCCGCTGTTAGTAGAGGGATCGCTAGCTTCGGTTTTTTGTGTATCATCAAGACTGTCTTCACTATTTTGTCTAACAGCCACGCCCGAATTTGATTTAGTCAAAACAGGTTCTTGCTGGTTGAGCTTGTTAATAAACTGAAAATTAAAAGCTAAGTTAATGAGGCTAATTAACAACACCAAAGCAATTGAATAGGACATCCAGTTTTTTTTATGATTTTGATTCATGCTTATAAACTTTTATTTATTTAACTTGAACTAATATTAAGTATAAAAATTGGTGAATATTATGTTTTTATACTAAATGTATGCTTAAGTTATAGTTGACTATAGTTACCTTGTCAAATTATAAATATACTATACGAAAAAAAGTCAAGTATTCTGACCAATTCTTGATTAAATTTTTTATAAATATAGCAAATAAACGAAAAGCTGCCTATGCCATCTAACTTCCAAAAAATCATGCCTTATTTACTGAGTTTGCTGGTGGTTTTGTTTATTTCAGCAGCTTCCCTTAATGCAGCTGAGACAGGCACAGTTACAGCTACTGTGACTGTGCAAAATGTATCTCTCAATGTTTCTGATGGTGAAATTGAATATGGAACTCTTAATCTAGATGGTACGGAGGATACTACCACTAACGGTCTCAGTGACTCGCAGACTGTTACTAATGATGGTAATGTAACTGAGACTTTTAATATTCAGGGCCAGAATAGTTCGCCTTGGACTTTATCAGCCACCGCAGGAGCTGACGACTATGTTCATGAGTTTTGTACTACTGATTGTGATGCAGACCCCACCTGGACTGCTTTGACCACATCTGATCAGGAACTGGCCACGGGTATTGCAGCCTCAGGTGGTACTCAAGTTTTTGATTTAAAGATCACTATGCCTAGTTCCAGCACTAGTTATGATCCACAAAATGTAGACGTGACTGTAACAGCCGTTGCTGAGTAAAATTTCTTTTAACCCGCCTTTTCAGGATTGGCATAATTTCAAGCTTATGATAAATTTAACCCATGCGTGTTAAACAGAGCGTTTTAAAGACCTTATTTCTTCTTACCGCTATCTCTATTTTTTTTGTTAAAGCTGTCCCGGCCAGCGCGAAATTAGGGGTGGGAGTTGGGACAGGCAAGATTGTGCTTGATGAGCCAATCCAGCCCGGGATGGTTTATGATCTACCTTCGTTAAGTGTTATCAACACTGGTGATGAAGCTGCTGTTTATGGAGTGGGAATTTCCTACCATCAAGACCAACCACAACTTGAGCCTCCTGAAGATTGGTTTCAATTTAAGCCTCGTACCTTTGCGCTGCAACCCGGTGAGGCCCAGACAGTGGAAATTACTTTAGAGATACCAATTAAGGCTGTCCCAGGAGAATATTTTGCTTATTTAAAAGGCTTTCCCGATAATTCTGCGAGTGAAGGCCAAACAGCTATCAACATTGCTGCTGCCGCCAAACTAGAATTTGAAGTGGCTCCGGCCAACTTTATTAGCGGCGTCTATTACCGAATAATCTCACTTTTCCAACAATATCAGCCGTGGAGTACTATTGTGTTAGCCGCTGTCTCTTTTATTGTTTTGGCTAATCTGTTTAAAAAGTTCTTTAGTTTTGAGGTTAACTTCAGGAAAAAGGAAAAACAGGATGAATGACGAATTCAAAAGACTTTTTTATATTATTAGCAGCCATTCTCTTTCTTAGTTTTTGTCCCTCAGTGCAAGCTCAAAATAGTTCACCAGTTAATGCAACTGTGAGGCTGGCTGTCTGCGGTGACGGTGTTGTTGAGGGGCCTGAAGACTGCGAAGGAGAGGATCTCAACGGCCAAACCTGTGAAACTCTTGGTTACGCTGGCGGCACTCTGAGCTGTGACATAGCCTGCAGTTTTGACACCAGCCAATGTATTGCACCCAGCCCTACTCCCACAGCTACTCCGACCCCTATTCCTTCAGCCACCCCCACCTCAGCTCCGCAAACAGACGATGAAGAAAGTGCGAACACTGTTTCTTCAACCACAGATTCACAGGACTCTGATGTAGAAGATGAAACAGCAGAAGACGAAACCGGCTCCGGTTTGTTAGATCCGGTTATTAGATTTTTAAATTTAACGCCAGAATCAGAAGCAGAAACTAAGACTCAAACTCTACCTCCTCACATTGCTGTTTTTGATTTAACAGGTTC
>CAZSQY010000070.1:0-2473 GCA_964609285.1 uncultured Pseudomonadales bacterium | reverse complement strand
ACCCTCACGAGTGGTTTTGGAGACCACCATGCTGCCATTAACATCACCGCCCTTTGTTAAAACTTCAACTTAATTGAAATAGTATTTTAACACAAACAGCTAACAACAGGAGGGAAAGATGTAATCAGCCTTAAAACCTCGCGTTGCATATTTCTCGCCTTGTAGGTTAAACTTATTACATATGCCCAACAACCTGTTTGATCCCCAACTAGAAAAGACTTTTAAAAAAGACAAGCAGATGCTGGAACAGGCTGATGTTCCAATTGTGACTGTCTCATCCACCTATATAGAAGACTTAAAAGGTTTTCATAATTTACCTGAGATCGACACCAGCACTGATGTGGTCTTTTCCCGAGCTCACTACAGCATGGCTTTAGGCGCTGCTGTAGAAGCCTGGGGCAATAAAATTAATCCTTCTAAAGCCTGGGTAGTGGACCCCACCAATTATGTTAAAGCCAACGACTGGTTTAGCATCCGCTTAACCGAAACTATCGGCAAAACCTTGGCCCGAGCCCCCTTTTTAAAAAAACTAAAAGACCTAGTTGATAAATTTGGTCGTAATAAATTACCGATCTTAAGCAGCATCACCCCACCATTACTCTATCTAACTGAAAATATAAATAAACCAATTTTATCTTTTCATATCGCTGCCGGCAATATCTTGGCCGCACAGGGCAAAACTGTTTATCAAATGATCACTGATCCGCATGTGCGCGAAGACTATCTAAATGAAGCTCAACGGCCCAACATGCACTTTCTAGTTTTTGATGAAAAAACTAAAACTGACTTTCTAGAAAAGGCTGATATTTTAGGCAAAGAAGTTAATCCTAACCAGGTGATTGTGACTGGTCCGCCGATTGATCCACGGATTATTGCTGCTCGCAAAAACAAACGACCCTGGCGCAGTGGCAAACTGCGGTTGTGCTTAACCACCGGCGGCCTTGGTACTAACAAAACTGAAATTAGCTCTATCTTAGAACAACTGCTGCCTGAGCTGCGCAAACGACCCAACCCCTATCAGCTTATGGTTTATGTGGGAACGCATCAAGATTTGGCTGAGTTGGTGCGCGATTTAGCTAAAGAAGAGAGAGTGGCGCTAAAAGAAATTACTGCTGAAGACCCGGCTGATTTTGCTCATCAAGGCCAACTCAAGAACCCTTATTCCCGTCGCTGGGTGGATCAGCAAATTAATCAAGCACGTTTGAGCCTAATTTATCATCCTCAAATTGTAGACGCCAACGAGCTGCTAATTCATTATGGTTTTCCTTGGGCCGATGGGTTTTTAACCAAACCTTCGGGAGACATGGCCTATGACGCTGGAGTTAGCGGCAGTTTTTTGTTAACTTTAGCTGAATGGGGCGAGTGGGAACACAATATTCGGGAAATATTTGTCCAAAAAGGCATTGCCCGCCAAGCCAAAACAAAAGACATTGTATCTCAGTTGCAGACTCTATCCTCAGCTCAAACTAAAGCTGAGTCCTGGGTAGAACAAGCCATGCGCTCAGCGCAAAATATAGATACACTTTTTCTTGAGGGAAGTAAAAATATTCTGAAAGCAGTTAAAAAGGGTTAAAATGAACTGGCTTTAAATAGGAGCCAGCGTAACTCTGAAAATCAGCGAGTCAAGGCCTGCGAGGAAAACAATAGAAATTTATTTTACTTCAGCTTCTTAGCCATCTTATGCTCAGTGTGAGCATTACAGACCCGGCAGTATTTTTTAATCGGAAAAGTTTTTTCGTTTTGAGTTTGCTGTTTTAAATCTTCGTTGAGCCGATTGTACTCACTAATATAATTAAAAAAACCACATTTGGTACAAATTAAGCCGACTGCTTGTCGAGGTCCTTTTTTCTTTGATGCCATATTAATCTCCTAAAATTTCTGATGGTGCTTAGATAATAGTTGTCAATATTTTATAATTTTTTTTATCTCGAGTTGTTTATTTTAACACAAACTGCTCAAGTTGCGAACGGAAAGCAGTTTAATTCAAATAATCCGCGGTGCTGGCGAACACAGTTTAATAAATTTTAAGCGAGCTTTGTTTTGAGGCAGGCCAGTCTATCAATAAAATCCAATATTTTTTAACAATTTATGTCACGTAATCTTCGATATTTGCGAACGAAACTCAGAAATTTCTTATAGCGAGCTTTAGTATACGAACTAGCTTCAATTTTAATGCAGTTATTCAGCGAGTTTATTTTCACGAGTTAGCCTCGGTGCAGAGCACCGCGAGCTACGAGTGAAATATAAACGAGCGAGCCAACGGTGAGATTCGAACTCACGACCTACGGTTTACAAAACCGTTGCTCTGACCAACTGAGCTACGTTGGCGAATTTTAAAAAAAACGAATATAACACCAAACTAAATTGTACACTAAATCTGTTCAAAAATCTGAATTATCCTCTTGATAAAATTAATTTTGAGCCGAAGATGGGATTTGAACCCATGGCCACCATCTTACCAAGATGGTGCTCT
>CAZSQY010000069.1:0-2475 GCA_964609285.1 uncultured Pseudomonadales bacterium | reverse complement strand
ATTAAAAAATTAATGAATTGGGAGGGTCTGATTACTTCTGATTCAGGCGGCTTTCAGCTTTTTTCCTTGATTCAAAAACATCCGGATATGGGTAAAATTATTGATGATGGGGTATTTCTCTATCACGGCAAACATAAACAGTCCAAAGAAGTTTTTAGTCCGGAAAAATCAATTCAGCTGCAGTTTGCTATTGGCAGTGACATTATGATCTGTTTGGATGACTTTACTCCTGATGAAGCTCCTGAAGCCAGAATCAAACAAAGCGTGAAACGCACTATTGAGTGGGCCGGCCGCTGTAAAACTGAGTTTGAGATTCAATTAAAAAAATACGGGTTTAACAATAAAAAACGTCCGATTTTACTCGCTCCGATTCAAGGCCACAGAAACTTTAAACTGCGCAAAAAATGTGCTCAAGAATTAATGCAAATTGAGTTTGATGGCTACGGACTAGGCGGCTGGCCGTTTCAACCCAATGGTGAGTTTGATTATGAAATGTCACAGATTAATGCAGACTTAACGCCGGATGATAAACTGCGCTTTGCCCTTGGTATTGGAAAGCCAGAAAATATCGTGAGACTGCATCAAATGGGCTATGATCTGTTTGATTGTGTACTGCCCACTCGCGATGCTAGACACAAAAGACTCTACGTTTTTACGCAAGATCCGGCTTTGATTGATTTTAATCAAAAGAAAAAATGGTATGAGTATCTTTACCTTGACCGCGGCAGTCTTAAGCAAGACCAGCAATCTCTTAGCCAATTTTGTGACTGCCCCACTTGTCTCAGCCATTCCCGGGCTTATTTGCACCATTTGTTCAAAATTAAAGATTCTACGGCTCATAGACTGGCTACTTTACATAATTTACGTTTTTACGCGCGCTTAATGGAAATACTACAAAAGAAAAGCTAAGGCTTTAAATACCGCGAAACTTTACTCTATTGCTTTTCTATCTCTCAAAGCTTTTTTAATTTCAAGCAGCTCTTGTTCGATCTTTTTCAATCTCAACTGCAAATCTAAATCATCAGGCTCTTCATCTACAAAATAACTGACCGGCTGATGAGTTGCCTGGCTTAAATCCTTTAAAGTCTCTAACCCCGGCAGGGCTCTGCCCACCTCATAAGCACTGACTGTTTTATCAGATAAACCCAAAAACTGGGCCAATTCTTTTTGCGACAATCCAGCTAATTGCCTAGCTCTTTTAATACGCTGCCCTACATTACTTAATGACTGAGCTTGATGATTGGAGTTTGACATAATCAATCTATTTTAAGTAGAATAAATCTAATCTAATTAGATAATTACTAATGTCTCATTCTCTTACTGCCCTCATAGTTGAACCCGATTCTTCTCTGGATCAACCTTATGGCTATTTACAAAAAAAACTTAACATTACCCGAGTTGAGTCTGTTAAAACTGCTATGCAGGCTTTAACCCAAAACTCATTTGATTTATTTGTGTTAAGCGCCAGCTTTTCACCCGAGAAAACTGTAACGCTGCTCAGCGCTTTTAAAAATAAAATTAAAGACCAAATTATACCTCTAATTTTTGTAGTTGATTTAAATCAACCCTTATCTACTCTGCCCGGCACTCATTGGAGCGGCCAATTAGGTTTGCTTACTAGCGACTCAAGCAAAAGCTTAACTCTAATTATAGTAGATTCGCTTTTGTCAGCTTAGTGTCAGTTTCTCTCATTATAGTAGAGTCATAACTTTTCACCAATAATTAGTGACTTTACTATGAAGAATCTAAAGCCTCACTCCAGTCAAGCGAGCCTACGAATTAAAGACCTTCCTTCGATAGCTAAACCGCGAGAAAAGCTGCAACAACTAGGCGCAAAAAATTTAAACAACGATGAATTACTAGCAATTTTATTGAGATGTGGAAGCCAAAAACAGTCTGTGATGCAGCTAGCAAATAGGCTACTGAATAAATACCCCCTGCGTGAGCTACAAACCCAGCCAGCCCAAAACCTGCAGACTTTTGCAGGCATCGGACCGACCAAAGCTGTTACGCTCCTGGCTGCTTTTGAGCTGGCCAATCGGTTACATCAAAGTAATCAAGCAGTGGCTCTTAACACTCCACAAAAGGTTTTTTATCAGTCTTTTAATATCAAAGATAAACAACAAGAACATTGCTTAGTCTTGTACGTCAACGGCTCCAGAGAACTTTTGCAAAAAAATATTTTAGCCATCGGCAGTTTAAATCAAAACTTTTTAGAATTTAGACAGCTGTTAGCTCCTGCTTTAAAATTGCCAGCCGCCGGCATGATTTTGGTTCACAACCACCCATCCGGCGATGTCCAACCCAGCCAAGCTGATATTAAAGTTACTAAACAAGTAGCGCAGGGTTCAAATTTGGTTGGAGTGGAATTAATTGACCACGTGATTGTGGCTAATAAAAAATATTTTTCATTTAAAAGCGCTGGGCTGCTGGCTTAAACTCAAGCCGTTAGTCAGCTGCACACCAATGAGCCAA
>CAZSQY010000068.1:0-2491 GCA_964609285.1 uncultured Pseudomonadales bacterium | reverse complement strand
CGAACAAGGTATCTGTACTGGAAGGTGCAGATGGACCACCTCCTTTCTAAGGAGATTGGTAAGGGAATCACGACCCTTTCTCCAAGTCAGCTGTAAAGTTGACAAAAACAAAAATCCTGGGAAATTTCCCTTCCAGGTCGATTTTTATCACCGTGTTTGTATCTCGGGTTAAGTTTGAGCTAAGACAAGAGACGATACTCTATTCTTATCTCATTCTGTCTCTTTAGTTAAATTTCTCTCTTTTTAGCCTCCCAGGCTAAATTTCATTTTTTTCCCACCAGGCTAATATATCAATCTATCTCATAATATTTATTTATGTATCAAAATATTTAAATAAAATAAACTGATATATCAATTAAAGTAAAACCAATTTAATATTAGCAAACTCCAATTCTATCTGCTAATTAAGACTTCACAAAAACCATTTTTTTTCATAAAATTAAGCTTATTGCATTAATTACCAGATAAAAAATTAATAACATGAATTTAGATCGCTTTACCACTAAATCAGCCGAAGCTATCCAAGGAGCCATGCAGCTGGCTGGAAAACTTAAGCATCAACAGATTTCTCCTTGGCACCTGTTGACCGTCTTAGTTAATCAAACCGATGGTATCGTGCCTTCTTTACTGCAAAAACTCGAAATCAAACCGGAAACCGTGAGTCAAGAAGCCAAACAAAAACTTGAGTCTTTACCTACCGTTACCCAAACTACCCAAGCCTATGTTTCCGGTAATCTACACAAAGCTCTTAACCAAGCCGAGTCTGAAGCAGGCAAACTGGGGGATGAGTTTATCAGCACAGAGCATCTTTTTATGGCACTGCTTGATATTAAAGAAGTCCAAAACTTAATTGGAGTAACTAAAAAAGAAGTCAAGCAAGCTTTAGAACAACTGCGCGGCAACCAAAAAGTGACAGACCGCGACCCTGAAGGCAAATACCAAGTTTTAGAAAAATACACTCAAGATTTTACCTCTCTGGCCAGACAAGGCAAAATTGATCCTGTCATTGGCCGCACTGAAGAAATTCGGCGCCTGACTCAAATCTTATCGCGTCGTACCAAAAACAATCCGGTTTTAGTCGGTGAACCCGGCACCGGTAAGACAGCTATTGTCGAAGGTCTGGCCAAAAAGATTGTAGAGGACGACGTACCTGACGCTCTAAAAAACAAAAAAATTCTTAATTTACAAATGGGTTCGCTGCTGGCAGGGGCTAAGTATCGCGGAGAGTTTGAGGATCGCCTAAAAGCCATTATTAAAGAAGTAGAAAACTCTGAAGGTGAAATTATTTTGTTTATTGATGAGCTTCACACCATAGTTGGAGCTGGTGCAGCTGAGGGTGCGACTGATGCCGGCAACATGCTCAAACCGGCTTTGGCTCGCGGCACTATGCAAGTCATCGGTGCCACCACTTTAAAAGAATATCGCAAATATATTGAAAAAGATGCTGCTTTGGAAAGACGCTTTCAGCCGGTGATGATTGAAGAGCCGTCAGTGGAAGAAACAATTTCGATTTTACGCGGCATTGCTGATAAATATGAAGCCCATCATGGCGTGCGGATTCGTGACAATGCTTTAGTTGCGGCCGCCCGCCTGTCGGACCGCTACATCAGCGACCGATTTTTGCCAGACAAAGCAATTGATTTAATGGATGAGGCGGCGGCCGCCATCCGCATCGAAATCGACAGCAAGCCGGCTGAGATTGATCAACTGGAAAAACAAATCCGCCAGCTGGAAATCGAACAAGAAGCCTTGAAAAAAGAAAAAGACCAAGCCAGTCAAGACCGCCTAACTGAAATCAAAAAGCAATTAGCAGAACTCAAAGAGCGTCATCAACAGCTTAATCTCCACTGGCAAAACGAAAAAAAGATTTTAGACCGCATCAAAGAACTTAATCAGCAGCTTGATGATTTGCGCGAAGAAGCGCAAAGAGCGGAGCGCAATTATGACTTGGAGCGGGCAGCAGAAATCAACTACGGGAAAATCCCGGAATTAAAAAAAGAATTAAAACAAAAACAAGAAAAATTAAACGAGATTCAACAGGATCGTCAGCTGCTAAAGGAGGAGGTAACAGAAGAAGACATTGCTCGAGTAGTAGCTCGCTGGACAGGCATTCCGGTGGAAAAAATGCTTCAAACTGAAAAAGAAAAGTTAACACGCCTGGAAGATAAGCTGAGCAAACGGGTGGTAGGGCAAGAAGAGGCAATTGAGGCTGTGTCCAACGCAGTGCGCCGCAACCGCGCCGGCGTAGGCCAAACCGGCCGACCAATCGGTTCTTTCATCTTTTTAGGCCCGACTGGTGTTGGAAAAACTGAACTAGCCAAAACTCTGGCTGAGTTTTTGTTTGATGACGAAGATCGTATGGTTCGGATTGATATGACTGAATATATGGAGCGCCACAGCGTGGCGCGTTTGATCGGTTCACCACCGGGGTATGTAGGATATGAAGAGGGCGGCCAGTTAACCGAAGCCGTGCGGCGCCATCCATACAGCG
>CAZSQY010000067.1:2187-2511 GCA_964609285.1 uncultured Pseudomonadales bacterium | reverse complement strand
GCAAAAACTAAAAGCATCATGGGGTGAGTGATGGCTAACAAGAATACCGCCAACAGAATTAAAAGGCCCCACTTAATATTTTTGACCACGTTTAATTGGTAAATGCCAATTAATAACAGAGGAAATAAAGCTGTGGCTAGCATCTCGGGCAAACCACCGCGAATATAGATATTAATAATGCGATAGGGAAAAAGGCTCATTAAAATTGAGGCTGCCAGTGCAGCATTCGGCTTGGCATACTTTCTGGTAAAGATATAAAATAAAAAGCCGCTACTAACCACAGCTAAAAACATAATAAGGTTATAAGCCGTGACCACCGGTAAA
>CAZSQY010000067.1:0-2171 GCA_964609285.1 uncultured Pseudomonadales bacterium | reverse complement strand
CTGATGAGCAAACAATGGCAACGGCAGTCCATAGTTGGCAAAATTGTTGCTCCAGGAAACAGGAAATTCTCCATCCCTAAGGGCTTGAGCAAATTGAGACATAGTGGTCATGTGGACGTGACCGTCAAAAGTAATATGTCTCCCTGCATGCAAAAATAAATCTAGTACAATAAAAAGTGATAAAATAAAAAGGACAATGAAGTTTAAACAATCTCGGTTTTTAAAGAATCTTTTTAGCACTGTTTGGTTTTTTCCTCTTAGTATCCTATTACTAATAATAACATTAAGCCTTTATTTGCATCCAGGTATAAAACCCCGTTGGAATTCACATTATCGAACTCGTTTACTTGATGAGTTTTTACAGAACATTAAGACCACTAAAAAAATTGAGCCTCAAAGTTTTTGGATTTTTCGTTAAAGATACTCCCCGGGAACTTTTAAGATTAATCCTGAAACAGTTGGAGTCTTTCAAACTTTTCGGATTGTCGATGTTAATGAAAAAGGGGAAACTGATCTTCTTTTTTATGACAGCCCCTATCTAGAAAGTACTGACAGCCTTACGTCTAATTTACAAATAATTGATCAATTGGCAATAAATTATCCAGAAGACCAAATTGAGCTGCAAACAACTAATATTCTTTTAATAAAAGGACAGGAAGAAGAAAATTCAGAAAAGACAGTAAGTCAATATGAGCTGTGGTTTGTGCTGCCAATTGAGCAAATGAAAAAAGCAAATGGATTTTTTGATTATACGTCTGATGAGCTCGAATTACTTGAAAATAAATATTGGCTGAATCACACTTTAATTCTCACTCAATAAAAGCCAGGGTTGAACTTTTAAAAATAAAGCAGTGCTAAGAAATATAAGTGTTGCCAGCGATACCAACTCTGCCACTAGTCGAGTTGGCGTGCGAGAACTAAAACTTAATTTAACATGGTTAACTCCAGCCGGTATTGATGCTGCTATCACTCCTTCATATTGAGGCACATCAGTTTGTAAATCTGTTTTTTGATCGTTAATCTGCAGCTGCCAGCCAGGAAAGTATAAACGTTTGTGCAATATTGTTACAGGTTCATCTGTTGTAAGTTGATATTCAATGGTTGTTCCATTTTTTACTATGATTTTAGAATCTAAGGAATCTAGAGTTTCAACTAAATTAGCCAGCTCTTGATTAGAATCAACCTCAGACAGCAAATTTAAATCAGACTTAGGTAGATACACTATTTCCTGATTAGCAAAATAGTAAGGTTTTTGTGACCATTTGGGCTGATGTTCATCAAAGCTGGATCCGGTTGCAACTGCTTCAAACCATTCATAATCAGGCCTGTATTCAGTGCCTTTAATAGCAGCGTAAGAAAAAGCTGAATATAAAATTAATACAAAATAAACAGCATATAAGATTCTTTTAGTTCTTTTGGATAAAATTTTGTAATTTATAGCCAGTAAATAAATGCTGACTAGTAAAACTGCCCATAGAATTCTCCATGGATACTGCACCATTTGCAAAGGCATGAAACTGTCCCACAACATGATCGAAAAGCCAGTTGTGAAAAAATATAAAATAATAAATAAGACAATACCCCAAATTAAACTTTCTTTAATTGATTTACTCAAGGGTTTGTATATCAACAACATTAGTGAAATAGAAAGTATGAGCAGCGGCACTATTCCCAACTGGATCACCTCTTTAAAAATCGGGCTGCTATGAATTCTTGTTCCTATTGAGAATAGATTTTCTAAGCCAATAAATTGATCTGTGTGTTGAACCAGCGATGAACCCTGATCATACTTAATATAATTTCTTTCAAGCAAGGCAGGAGCCCAATACCAAGCAGTTAACATTAGACCAATCAAAGCCGCAGAACTGATGAAAACTAAATTACTTTTAAAAGTGTTTAAATCAAGCTGTCTTGATTTTAAAAACAAATACGATATTACAAATGGCGCCAGAACTACAAGCGATGGCACATGGCTCAAAACTAAAGCAGCTGTGCTGAAACTAATCAAAATCCAAGCTAAAAGACGATTTTTGTCTGTATTTCTATTACTTAAAGCTAGATAAACACCCATAAATAATAAAGGAACAAAGGCGATAAAAAACACCTCGCCCAAAGCCCCTCTCCAAAACACATTAAGCAGTGGATAAGGACTTAAAACGTAAAGTAAGCTG
>CAZSQY010000066.1:0-2555 GCA_964609285.1 uncultured Pseudomonadales bacterium | reverse complement strand
AGCTGCACAGCAAACGGCAAGACATTTTAGTTAGAATTTTCAAACGACTCTTAGAAAAATATAAGGGAAAGCTAGACGACTGGCAGCTGGTTTTAATTGGAACAGTCGAAGATGAAGAATTTGCACAGCAAGTGACTAAAAGCGCACAAGGTTTGCCAATTAAGATTTTGCACTCAGTCAGCCGCAGCGAACTTTTAGATTGGTATCAGAGAAGCAGTATTTATTGGCACGCAACCGGTTATCGAATTAATCCTTTTAAAGAACCGGAAAAAGTAGAGCATTTTGGAATTAGTACAGTTGAGGCTATGGCAGCGGGTAATGTGCCCCTGGTTATTGGTAAAGGCGGTCAGCTAGAAGTGGTGGGCCGCTATTTTGAGGACTGGACTTGGCTCACTCAGCAAGATTGTATTAAAAAAACTTATCAAGTGATCCGTAATCATGATTTGAGGTTGAGACTGCAGCAAGAGGCAATCAAGCAGGCTCAAAAATTTGGCCCGCAAAAATTTAAAGCTAAGTTAAAACAAATTTTACCTAAATAAAGTTAACAATATTATGCCTGAACATTTCGTGTCTGTGGTTATTCCCAGTTTCAACGGTCTAGAGCTGTTAAAGCAAAATCTACCAGCTGTCGAAAAATTATTATCGGCTGGAGATGAGCTGATTATTGTGGATGACGCCAGCAGCGATGAGTCAGTCAATTTTTTAAAACAGCGCTACAGTTTAAAAAATTCTGAAGAACTGGAGGATGAGTACGGACGGCTTTTGTTATTTCAGGGCAGACTTAAGAACAATGTGTTGCTTAAAGTGATTAAGAATGATCTGAACTTGCGGTTTGCAGCTAGTTGTAATCGGGCGGTTAAAAAGGCTAAAAGTCATTTGGTTTTGCTGCTAAATAATGATGTTGAACCTGAGCCTGATTTGCTAGAAATACTCAGACCTCATTTTAATGATCCAAAAGTTTTTGCAGTCGGTTGTATGGAAACAGAGCCTAGTCAAGCTAATGGCCGGGGTGGTAAGAATAGGCTCTGGTTTGATAAAGGCTTATTTCAACACGCCCGCGCCGACCAATTTACCCAAGGCGAGACAGCTTGGGCCAGCGGCGGCAGTGCGATTTTTGATCGCAAAAAATGGCTGGAGTTAGGCGGTTTTGACACAGATTATTATCCGGCTTACTGGGAAGATATTGATCTGTCTTATCGAGCTAAACAAAAAGGCTGGCAGGTTTTGTTTGAGCCTAAAGCTCAGGTCATCCACAACCATGAGTCAACCCACCGCACCATTTTCAGCCGCACCCGGCTGGAAAACTTAAGTTGGAAACACGCCCACCGTTTTGTGTGGAAGAATGGTTCTTTTAAACAAAAACTACAAAATTTATTTTTTAGGCCTTACTGGTGTTGGCAGCGCTTCAGGCAGTCTGTAAATAAGCCCTATTTTTGGATCTCGGCGGCCATCATTTTATTAGCAGCCTTGTTGCGTTTTATTTATTTGGGTCAAGTGCCGCACGGCATGACCTGGGACGAGGCAGCCGTGGGTTATAACGGCTATGCTGTAATTCAAACTCGGCGGGACGAGTGGTTGCAATTTTTGCCAATCTCTTTTCGTTCGTTTGGTGACTATAAAGCACCTGTGGCAATTTATTTAAACGGTTTATTCACAACAATTTTTGGTTTAAATTTATGGGCTGTGCGTTTGCCTTTTGCTTTAGCCGGCATTTTAGCGGTTGTAGGCATAATAAAACTGACATCTGAAATTTTACAGACGACTCAGTATAAATCAAGCCTGCAGGCTGAGAGTTTGGCTTTAGCTGCCGGTTTAGTTTTAGCCCTCTCTCCTTGGCATTTGCACTTTTCACGGACCGGGTTTGAATCAGGCCTAGCTTTGAGTTTTATTATTTGGGGGTTGTGGTACGCCTGGCGTTATTTTAAAAAAGTACATGTGGTTAGTTTTAAGCTGCAGCTTAAGTTATTGCTGCCGGCCATGCTGCTGCTGAGTGCGGCAGTTTATACTTATCACAGCGCCAAGATTTTTGTGCCGCTGCTGGGAGCTTGGCTGGTGATAGTTTTTTGGCAGAAAGTAAGGCATCGCTTAAAAAGTTTAGTTATAGGTTTAGTGCTAGCCGGCATATGCAGTTTGCCCTTAATGTATGACTCGTTTTATGGTGAAGGTCTAACTCGAAGCGGGTCTTTGATTTTTTCCGAAGCAGAAAATTTATTAGTTGTGGTGCGTCTAATCGCAGAGCGAATCGCCGCCCATATTTCCCCCCAATTTTTAGTCATGGGTTGGACTGACACCTTGCGCCATGGGCCCGGAGCCTGGGGGGTTTTGCTGCCAGTTACTTTTGCTTTAGTTTTAATAGCAGTCTTAGTTTTACTTAAGAAAAAAATCCAGCGGCGGGCAATCAATTTGTGGCCAAGGTTTGCTTTTTTTGTACTGATAATTGGTTTACTGCCTGCCATTTTAGGTCAAGCAATGCCGCAGGCCAACCGGGCTTTGCTGGCTTTGCCCGGCTTTATATGGCTGGCTTTATATGGTTTAGATCAACTTGTAACGGTGAT
>CAZSQY010000065.1:0-2624 GCA_964609285.1 uncultured Pseudomonadales bacterium | reverse complement strand
GCGGAGGTGGTGGGATTCGAACCCACGGAGCCGTGAGGCTCACGCTTTCCAAGCGTGTGCAATTGACCACTATGCGACACCTCCTAGTTCTCTGTTTCTACGTCAAATCACAGAGATGACTATTTTATCATCTCTACTCTGGCTTGTCTTGGGGCGCAGAAATTTCCACAAGGAGCATTAATAACCAAGCTTTAATCAGTTTTGAGCCTGGGTTTGGGCAAAATATTGATGACCAGCGGATAAATCAGGAGTATTACCAAGGGGACATAGGTTTGTATCCAGCTAATCTTATTAGGACTTAGATTTAAGAAACTTTCCAGCGCTAGCGGCAAATGGTTAACACTAAGATACAAAATAACAAAATGGCCTAAAGCAAAACGGTTGAGAAGCAATATAGCTGTTCTCATCATGGCGTAGCAGACAGCACTAAACAGCATAATGAAAGAAAATGCATTAGCTAAAGAATGTAGATTTGGTACCAGCAGCAGCACTGTAGTCATCAGCACCAAGCCCACTAAGCCGTAGCCTGCGGCAATAATATATTCCAATCCTTCAGGTATCTGTTTTTCACCGTGCCGTGAAGCTTCTTGAGCTAGCAATCCTGTTATAAAAAAGCTCAGTAGAGCGCTGACAATCATGCCCCACTTCAATTCTTGACTGAGAGGATAAGCCCTCATGAGTTGAGTGAAGTTAGTTTTGGGGAATAAGTTGTATTTTTCGAGGTTGGTGTCTAAGTTGATTAAGATCAGGAAAAAACTTAACAAAGCAGCATGCAGCCACTTAACTAGAAAGAAGTTGGGGAATTTTTCTAAAGTTTTAAGATTGGATAAATCGGTTTTGGTCCAACTAAACTGGGTCATAGAATTATTATAGTGGACATATTTTACATATAAGCTTGAAAATTTTTACAAAATTTTGTTTGCGGAGTAAGAGCAGATATCACTTAAGTGGTTAAATTTTTTGCCACGGATTTATGAGGCTTACTTCTTCTAAAAGTATTTTGGTTTATCAACCCCTGTTGATAGGCTAGTAAGCCAACGATAACGTGTGATATTGAGACTAAAAATAAATTTGGCATAAAGTAATAAAGACATCCCCAGACTAAACCACTAGCTAAAATACTAATTAAGAAAACTATGTCTAAAGTAAAAATATGCCCAATCATAAAGAAAAAACCGGAAGAGAGCGTCATTGAGACAGGATTAAGCCAGTTTAGTTGCTGCAAAGAAAAGTATAGGAAACTTCTAAATAAAAATTCTTGAGCCGGAACTGAGAGTAGACTATACAGCAAAATATTTTTTGCAGTTTTTTCATTTTTGAGCAGTGGCTGAGTTCGGATTTGATTGTGATAGGGCTTCAGCCAAATCATGAGTAAATAGATGAAAAGAGTACCCAAGCCATAGATCAAGATCTGTTTGGGCTCAGGATTGCTAAGACCAACTTCTGCAAAAGTTGGATTATTATTCAAGGTAATAGCAATTGTGACTAAAATTAAAATGAATAAACTAGGATAGCGCAATTTAAGTGGCAAAATCTGGAATTTAATACCAAAAGCCAAGCTGACTCCCAAAACCAAAATTAAAAGAATAAAAAGTAGATACATATGTTTTAATTATGATCTCTCAGCTTAAGATAAAGCTGCAGCTCTTTCCCCAGCCTGCGCATCCAGCGAAATCCGAGATAGCTGAAGCCTAAAACCATAAAAAAGAAGAAAGTCAAGATACTGGCTGCAGAAATTTGAGGGCTGTTTATAAAATGTGTCACAAAAGAATCTAGAATTAAATGAGGATGAGTTAGTAAATTCCAGCTATTCCAGCGTTCAATTCTGCCTAAATAAACTCCATAACTAGTTAAAAATAAACAAATGGTAATGAAAATTTGAGTGACATGATTGGGTAATTTGGTTTTGAGAAACTCATGCACGTCAGTCAGCGAATGCAATGCCAGGAGCAAACCATTAATCGCAAAACTGATTAACATCGATAAGTCATACCAGAGGGGAATACCCGGCCGTGTTTTAAGATGGATTAAATCAGTCAGAATATAGGGAGCATTGGGTAAAAAAGCCAGCCAAACACCTAATAAGAGCAGCATATACATCATTGAGAGTTTATGCTTGAATTTGAGAGTTTTAAGACTGAGACTGGCAAAATATGGGATCCAGGCTAAAAATAGATTCCAGACCAAAAAGGCAAAAGTAGGATAACCGGATACAATGATTCTAAACAGCAGTAGATAGATGTTAACTATGCTGAATACAATCAAAAAGATAAACTGGTTGGTTTTCAGTTCTTGTCTGAGTTTGCTGATGTGGCTGAGGTTAAACATAATTTAAGATCAATTACCAGAGTTGGTCCAAGCGGCGGGACCTGCCTGCCGGCAGGCAGGTTTACTGCTCGCCTAGCTCTCGCTAAGCTCCCAGCATAAGCAGGCAAAGAATATTTTGTTCATGATTAGAACTCTTTGCTTGCTTGACTTCTCATCCCGCTTTTAATTCATATTTATTTAATTATGAGATTAATCTCATAATTAAATAAATGCGGAAGCGGCAGGATTTCCCGACTCGCTACACTTTGTTGCGCTCCCGGGATTAACCAGGTTCACAATCTCATAAATTGAGATGA
>CAZSQY010000064.1:0-2630 GCA_964609285.1 uncultured Pseudomonadales bacterium | reverse complement strand
AGCTATTGCTAATTATTGGAATTAGTATATTTTTTTGTGTTAAATATTTAAGAGTCAGGAAAATAAGCTTTATCAGTAAACTGATAGATCATGACTAGCCTTTACCAGCGTTTTCAAGCATCAATTCGCAAGATTACTACAGCTCCTGATAAGTATGAATACTTAATAATTCTTATATTGTGCTTGGGCTTAATTTTACGGGTGGTAGGGCTGAATCAAGTCCCAAGTGGTTTACATGCGGATGAAGCATCGTTTTTGCTTAATACAGAATCTCTGCGACAAACTGCAAGAGATGAAGATGGTAGATTTTTACCTTTAACCTTGCATTCACTGATTGATCCTAAGCCTGCCCTCTACTCATATTTACAAATACCTTTTATTACAGTACTGGGACCTACTATCGCAGCCTCACGCTTGCCTTCTGCCATCTTGGGTACTTGGTCCTTGTTTTTAGTGTACGCTTTAATCAAAAAATTTGAGCATAAAAGCTTGGGTTTGCTGATGGCTTTGCTGCTTGCCATTTCTCCCTGGCATATAATGGCCAGCCGAGCCACTCAAGAGGTAATTACATCCTTTTTCTTTTTCTTGATTTATTTAAATACGATTGTAAAGTTTATTAAAACTCACCATAAAAAGCACCTATTGCTTCTTTTGGTGAGTGGATGGCTGTCAATGTATATGTATCATGCGGCTAAAGTTTTCTTACCGTTATTTACCTTTGCCTTAGTTTTATTCTGGAAAAAAATCAGGCGCTTAAGCAGTAAGCAGTTAATTCTACTTGTTGTGCTTGTCCTGGCTGCTTTTATTGGAGCAGTTGTTATTCAGGAGAGTTCCACCCGTTTTGCAGCTGTTGGGGTTTTAAGTTCAGAGCGTCCGGCAGCTCGTACTTTGGAATATATTTATGCAGGAACCGGCAGCTTGCCGCAGCCATTGCTGAGAGCAATCTACAATAAACCTATAGCATATTTATATGAAATAGCTCAGCAGTACCTCAGTCACTTTGATCCTGATTTTTTATTCTTTAAAGGAGGGGAACCAAAAAGATATTTAGTACCTTCTCATGGTTTATTTTATCTAATAGACGCAGTTTTGATGATATTGGGGTTTTATTATGCAGTCATTAAAAGCAAACAAAAGAAATTTAGACAAGTATTTTATTTGTTTGCTGTAATAGCTTTACTTGCACCTTTACCTGCTGCTTTAACTACTCAAGAAATACCAAGTATGATTAGGACTTTCCCCCTGGTTTTATCTGGGGTGTTCTTTATTGCAATGGGCTTTAAATATCTTTCTTCTGTTTTGAAGGGTAGATATTTTAGAGCTATTTTAATAATTTTACTCTTAGCTTATGTGTGGCAAATTAGTTATTTTGCAATGCAGTTTGCAGTCATACAAAAAAAACACCAGCCTTGGTACCGCAATCACCCCTATTCTGAAATTGCGCAGCGATTACGGGTTTTAAAAGACGACTATCACACCATTAGAGTTACTAACGATTTACGACCTTTATACGCATATTTTGTTTTAGAAGATTTAATTACAATTGAGCAGCTACAAGCTCAACCTTTAGCTCGTAATCAAGATGAATACAAAATCGATAAATATGAATTTAATCGCGGAGACTGCCAAATTGATGAAATTCAACAAGGTATTTTATATGTTGCGGAGTCTAGGTGCGAGTTAACAAAAAGATATAATAATTTGCAGGTAGTCACCACAGTTCCTTATCCAGACGGAACTCAAATGTATGAGTTATTAGCCCAAGATCAATCTCCATGAGAGAGAAAGCTATTAAACTAGCACCATTTTTCTTAAGTCTAATTTTAATAATTGCTTTTTTTGGCAGAGTTTTAGTTCAAGATAAACTTTTTGTCTCTGATGATTATCAGCATCATGCAGCCAGGACAGCCAATTTTTATTTAGCACTTAAGCAAGGGCAATTGCCTGTGCGCTGGGCTCCAAATTTAAATGATGGCTATGGCTACCCAGTTTTTAATTATATTTACCCACTTCCATATATATTAACTACTATACTTTATATATTAGGTGCCTCGATTCAGTTAAGCGTAAATTTAGCAATGCTGGGCGCGATGCTCGCTGCCGGCCTCTCCTCTTTTGTGTTCTTGCTTTCAATTACGCGGGATCGATTTGCTAGTTTTATTGGCAGCTTAGTTTATGTTTTAAGTCCTTATCCACTGCTTAATGTGTTTTGGAGAGGGGCTTTGGGTGAGGTGTTTTTTATTGCCTTTGTCCCCTTATTATTTATTGGTTATTATCTGGCTTTAAGCAATAAAAATACAGACAAAAAACGTTTTTTAGCTTGGATTTTAATTAGTTTCAGCACAGCTGCTTTAGTTTTAAGTCATGTGCCATCGCTTGTTGTTCTTGCCCCATTTCTAATATCGTATTTGTTTTTAAAATTGAGACAGCTTGATTTAAAGATTTTTAAAAGTAATTTAATTTTCATCAGCTCTGCAGCTTTGCTGGGTCTAATGTTAACTGCCTGGTATTGGGCTCCTGCCATGCTTGAAAGAAGCTATATTAAGTACGATCAGGGTTCATCGCTGGCTCAACATACAGATCAATTTATTGGCTTAGAAAATCTATTCTCAATAGGAACAAGAATTCAT
>CAZSQY010000063.1:0-2710 GCA_964609285.1 uncultured Pseudomonadales bacterium | reverse complement strand
TTTAAAAAACAAACGTTTTGCCGGTTACTATTTAATTAAAGGAAAAGAGCAATGAATAGTGCTGCCGCGCTGCGGATAGGTTTCAATTTTTAATTTACCTTGAAAATGCTGCTCAATTACTTGCTGAGCAAAGGGTAGACCGGTGCCAACCTTTTTAATTTTGCTAAACTCTGCTTTACTGGATGAGTGATCTTTTAAACAAAGAAACCCGGATCCTCCATCAGTAATTTTAATTGTTAAAAGACTTTCATTTTTGCGGCAGCTTAATACTACCAATTTATTAGCACTGTTTTTGCTATAGGCCTGAAAAGCATTGTTTAACAAACAGATCATGGCTTCTTGAAAATAAAGTTGATTGCCGCACAGTTTGAGTTGCTCGGGTATTCTTAAAAAGGGGATTAGTTGTCCTTCCACCATAGGTTTTACACAAATTTCAATCACTTCTCGTAAAGCCTGTTTAGGGCAAAAAGTTTTTTGTAAAGAATAGGGTTGATGAAATTGCTGCATAATTTTTTTAATGTATTCGGTTGATAAAATAGCCCGGTATAAATAAAGTTGATTATTGGACTTTTGTTGAAATGCTGCATCTCTGGCTAACAGCTGCAAGTTAAGTAAAATATTGGTCAACGGAGTGTTGACAGAGTGGTGCAAAATTTTCAAGCTAGAGAAAAAATTTTGTTGATAAGCACCATTATTGCCTTCAGTATTAATACTTGGCGAATTAGAATGAGAAGTTTGAGAAGCAGTTTTCGGTTGAAGACGACTCGCCATACTAAATCAGTCTATGCTCAAAATCTTTAAAAATTCTTTAATTAAAATAGAGGTTTATTTTGAGAAATACAGAGGAGTGATGTCCCAGACTTGATGGCAGGGACTATTGTCAGGTCGACAGACTTCTAAAAGCAATTTTGCTTCGTCAAGATTTAAGTGAATGCGGTGAGAATTAGCCACAAGCAATATTTGATCCGCATCATCAATCAGGTGATTTAAGTTGGAAGGCAAGTTTTTAATCGGTTGGCCAATACCGGTAATATGTATGTTCTCAACATTTTCTTGATGAAAATACATAAGTAAAGCATCAGGCAGAGTACCAAAGTAGCCTTCGGTTAAAACCAAAACACTTTGCTTCTGCTTAAGCTCTGTTATTAAGTTGGCTGTTTTTCTAACGCCATATCCTGCCGACCATTCATATAAATATTGCGTTTTATCAGCAGAAACTAGATTTAATTTGGTAGGTTGAAAAATATGTAAATAAATAAATCGGCCGGAACAAATCAAGCTTACTGCAACTAAAAACCAGGCTAAAAAATTGACAATTTGTTTTTTAATTAACTCGTCAAAGCTGACCACTGCAGCCAAAGTGAGAAATATACTTACAGGTAGCAGATAACGGGGATAAACTACCTTACCTAATAAAAAAATAGGGGCGGCAAAAGCCAACCAACCAAGATGTAATACCAAAATCTGCCCTTTTTTCTTAGTTAGAAGTCCGACTAAACTCAAAATTAAGATAGGCCAAGTTAAGTATTGTCCTAAGTAATATAGATAGTTGCTCCAGGATGGAAGGGTTAAGCGCCAACCTTGATGAAACAAAACTTCTTGCCAAGAAAATAAAAAATCACTACCGCGGCTAAACAGTTGGCCAAAAGCCGGGTGTAATTTTAAAAGAGCGAATAAATCAAAACCCAATACTAAAACAATGGAAATAATAAGACCTCGTTTTATCCAGACAGATTTAGCAATTGGTTTTTTAATGTCCCAGAAGAAAACTAGAACTACAAGAGCGGAAGCAAACAACAAAGCCGGCAGCTTGGTTAATAGGCTTAGACCAAAAAACAAACCGGCCAGCAAAGAAAATTTTAACCAAAGTCTATCTTTTATATGTTTAAAAGCTCGAATCATAAACAGCAAACTCAAACTTAGCCATAGAGTCAGCATGCCGTCCATTAGCGCTATTTGATGATGGAAAAACCAAAAGGGTAAAAAGGCAGTAAAAGCCACAGCCAACCATTGACTAATTGGTTTTAGTTGCAGCTCTTGAGCTAGTTGTTTGACCGTGAACAATTGAGCCAACCCCACCAATAAAGCCAAAACTCTGCCGGCTATAAGTTGATCAGCAAATATAAATTGAAAGGGGACTAAAAACCAAATAAAGACAGGGGTTTTGCCATCATTTAAAGGGAAAAACAAATACTTCTGCCAGTCGTCGATAATCAACTGAGCCCAGCGAATATAAATCGCCTCATCAGCAAAAACCGGCAGTTTGTTGATCGCTGCCAGGTGTAGAGCTAAGTAAACTAAGATAATTAAAGTTAATACCAACCATGTTTTATTTTTAAAAATCTTCATAAAGATATCATATCAATTTTTTTGTCGGATGAATGCCGACTGCCTTTGCCCCAATTCAGTCTTTAAGTTTTGGAGTTAAAGCGATTTTTGACAGTTTTATATCCGCTTCTAGTCAAATAATAAACTCCTAATAGAAGTGGTGCGGACCAGGTAATTATTTTTTGTTTTAATAACACATCCCGACTATAATCATTCGCCAATAAAAATGGGGTGTAACGCAGCAAACTACTCAAACTAAAAGCAATTAATAGATTTTTCCAAACTTTACTGTCAATTAAAGGCAGCCAGACTAAGCTCCAAGTTAAATACCAAGGGTGAAATTGCTGTGAGCGGCTTGTTAATAAAGGTAAAAACATGGCAA
>CAZSQY010000062.1:0-2723 GCA_964609285.1 uncultured Pseudomonadales bacterium | reverse complement strand
GGTGAATTCCAGCAGTCTACTTTGTTCTTATCCTTCAATAATAATAATCAAAGCACAGAACAAGAAAACGCTATTAAAGGATTTTTAGGAGATCCCACCTGGGTTTCGGGTGCTTGGTATGGATATTGGCTAGACCGACAGTTTAGCATGAACAATCAATCACTTAACTTCAAAACTTGGGATGAACAGCTCATTGTTGGAGGCGATAAGGGCAACCAAAAAACAATTGATGACTTAGTTAATCAAACACAAACTTGGATCCAGCAAGGAGTTTTTCCAGAAGACTACACGTATTTAGTTGAAGCTTCTGTTACCTTTGATTACAACGGAGCGATTAACAAGACTGATTCCGTTGGCAGTAAAAGCATATCAATTTTACCTGATGCTTGCGCCGAACCACCTCCTGCCCCTCAATGTACTAATGTTCAAATGTTCCCTGATACAGACCCGCCCAGCAGCACTCCTATTACTGATTTTTCGACATTAGAAAAAAACCAAGAAGTGATATTTCAATGCTCTGCTTCCCCAGCCAGTGAGAATCAACTCTTTCAATATCGAGTAATTAAAGTCAATGATGATGACTCTAGCAAAGCCTTTGTTGTATTTTATAGCAGCCCCAGTATTGGCCGCTCCAACTCTTTAGCTATTCCCGACTCAGGTAAATACTTTGCTCAGTGCACGCTTTGTGAATCCGAAACTAACTGCGCTGAATGGGAACCAATCCCTGACATAACTGTGCAAGATGTGCATGGGGGACCCGCTCCTATTGAAGGAAATGATACTACCGAAGATAGTGAAACTGTCGAAGAAACAACAGACGGTTTTAGCTGGTAGGATTTAGAGCAAATACAACAAAATAATGAATGTAGAAGACGGAAACAATCAGCAAAATCAGACCCAACCGGCTGCGGACAAATCAGCTCAGTCGTCTGCTGCTAGTCAGGCTCCTCCTCAAACTGATACGCAACCAACCAAACCAGACTCTACACCCAACAAGCAAGTGGCTAACCAGCCCAAACAAGAATCGGTAACCGTACCTCCGGCTGTATCGCAACCAGAACCAACGCCGCCTCAACCAAAAAATACCCCGGCACCTCCAAAGCCAGATCAGGCAACAGATAAAAAGAGTAAAAAAAAGCTAACTGAAGAAATCACCCCAGAGAGTTTTAGCGGATCCGGCTCTGCTTTTGGTCCGCCCAAATCTTCAGTCCCGCCAACTGGCAAACCCCCAGCAGGTAAAACAGGTAAAGCCAGTGACACTAATGAAAAAAAAGATCCAAAAAAGTTTAAAAAATCTAAAGATAAAAAAGGCAATTTAATCAAATATATAATTTTTGCTGTTTTAATTTTAATTTTAGCCGGAGGCGTATATTACTTAGTAGAAATGAGAAAAGAGCCTGTTCCCACTGCTCCAGTTTCAATTCCCGAAGCAGAAGAGGTTGGACCTTGTACCTTAGAGTTTGATGTACCTTCACCCACCCCCACACCTGAACCTACTTATCTCTCTTGTGGAGAAACCGGCTGCGATGCTGAAAACGCATGCGATGATGGCCTGGTTTGTATTTCTATAGAAGATATTGACGGTGGCGTTTGTGCTGAAGCTGAAACTGCTACCTATGATTATCCCGCAGCCTGCCAAGCCGGCTTTGATTCCAGCGACCAAGAAGCTACTTACAACGCCTGCTGCACCCGACCAATGTGTATTGAAGATGTGACTATTGCTTACGAAGAACTGCCGGGAGCAACTAGAGAAGAAGACGGGCTAGAATTTTCAGCCACTGGCTTAAGTGATTACACTAATATTGTTTTGCAGCTAGAGTATGAGGGTGAAACATCCACGGCTGGCTCAAGCAATCTAATGAGCCTAGAACCTAGCACGGTCCAAGCGGCACAAACAGATACAAGCACTTGGATATGGGATCCTGTTAGTCTTTCCATTACTGATCTCATCGCAGCTAGAATATATGTGAACGTTACCAACCCAGAACAGCCTGATGAAACTGGTGAACTGTGCGGCACCTTATCACCTGATGTATCCCCCACCCCAAGCGCTACACCGAGTCCAACGCCAGAGCCGGGTGAATGCGGCTCTGAAAACTGTGCAGCCGATACTGATTGTGCAGGAGATTTGGTTTGTGTAACAGCCGATGATGGCAGCAACTACTGCGCTGAAGAAGAATATCAAGATGCTTGTATTGTTGATCCCGGTTTCGACACTTGCTGTACCGCTCCCACAAGCACTCCAACTGCAACACCAACTGAAGAACCAACTAACACACCACCACCGGATAGCACTTCCACGCCAGAACCAACCAGCATACAAACAGTTGATACTTCAGTGGACTGCAATGATGCTTGCACAACCAATGCTGACTGCGACAACATCAGCCACATTTGCTACAACGGTCGCTGCCGCTTAGATGTTAATCCGGAAGATGAATACTGCCGTACACCTCAAGGAGAAACTACCGTAGAAAGAATTATTACTCCACCGGTCTCTGGGCCTCAAGATTGGCTCAACTTCTTAAAGATTGGTATCGGAGCCATCGGAGCTGGCTTACTGATCCTACTATTAATTTAAGATCAATTTAGATCAATAATCACCCATTCTTAGATTTAGATTCTTTAACTATCTTGGCTTCAAATTTGATTTCTTGCCTTGGTTTTGGATGTTATAATAGCCAGAGCTGGTTAAAATCAAAAACCAAAGCGCGCGTAGCTCA
>CAZSQY010000061.1:0-2727 GCA_964609285.1 uncultured Pseudomonadales bacterium | reverse complement strand
TTTAAAATTAAGTAAAAAAGTACGATATGAATTAGGCGACATAATTTTTAAATATTATGTGAGTCTAATTTTTGGATTTATTATTATCCCAATAATTGGATTTTTCTTTTTACCATTTAATTTTTGGTACATGTATGCCGCGATGCCTGCAGTTGTCGTTCTTGTATCAAAAATATTAAGCAAAAGTCCGGATTGGTATAAATTAATTATTTATCTATTACTATTGTTGTCGCCAATATTTAGTTTTGCATATTATATTCAAGTTGATAGAGAGGAACATGTTGGAGCAAGGGGAATGCTGCCTGTGAAAGAAGAGGCCTTAAAAATTATTAGAGATAAAGCTCGAAATCAGAAATTTGCCTCTTACCATTATGTTCCGGATATTTATGATTTTTCTTATCAATACCTTTATTTTGTTGAAGCTGCCCATGGCAAACCATTGCCAGTGGAATTCTCTTACGAACCAAATGTTGAGCCTTATGTTGTACAAAAACAAGATTTGCTAAATAAGTATTCTCAGCAAAAAGGTGATGCGGAGTTGATATTTTATGTGGTAGAAAAACCTGAATATGATGAGTTTCTTCAAGACTGGTGGTCAAGGCAGCAATATTCCGAAATTATTGAAAAAATTGAGTTGAGCAATGAAGTTAAGTTGTTTGTGGCGAAGCCATGAAGATTAAAACCAATGAAGCACAAAATAGACTATGGAAACTCTCATTTTAATTGAAAATGACATATGATAAAAAAATTATTTTTGGCAGCTGCTATTTTTTATTTTTTATTAATACCAATTGCTCATCATCCGGACAATAAGTTAGTTCTTTTTTGGGGCTCATTAGATGAAGGTCGAGTCTGGAACATATATGAATATGGAGAAAAGTACCTTACGGATACCGGTAAACCCCAGTTTAATTATCCTCCAGTTAATTTTTTATTAGTTAAACTGCAATATTTAATTGCTCGACCAATCGGTGGTCCTGAGTATGCAGATTGGCTGGAATCCCCAAATGAACTAGATGCCCAACAGCCGCAGATATTTCGATACGCTTTAGCCACAAAGCTTGTTCTAATGCTAGTTACCTTAGCAATTGGTTTGCTTATTTATGCTCTTGTTAAACAACACGGTTTGACTGAAAAACAAGCTGCGCTGGCCGCTGGCTTTTGGTGGTTTAACCCTATTACAGTCTACAGTGGTGTTTTAATGGGTCAGAATGACGTTTTGGCTGTTTTCTTATTCTTACTGGGCTGGTTATTGTTGAAGCCTAGATGGATTCTCTCCACAATTTTATTTGGCTTATCAATTTCAGTGAAAAATTATCCATTGATCTGGATGGGATTATTAGTACTCACTCAGCCCTTATTAGGATGGGTTAAAAAATTTATTACTATTGGAGGGGCTATTTTAGTTTATCTATTAACAATTTTACCCTTTTTAAATAATACGGTTTTCCAAAATGCTGTATTGAACTCTCCCATCAATGACAGATTTTTTATTGCAACTATTAATCTAGGGTTGGGTGACAGAGTTATTATTATTCCGGTGTTATTAATTACTATTTTAGTTTTTGCTATTAGCTTTGCTAGGCAAAAGCTTAATATTAGCTCTCGTGCTTTTATTATTATGGCCGCCAATTTAGTTTTGTTAGGCTTTGTACACTTTCATCCACAATGGTTTACCTGGCTGATTCCTTTTTGGGCTATTTGGATGGCTAATCAGGTAAATCAAAAGAAAACAATTGAATCTTTGATTAACAGCAGTTTAGTTTTTTGTGGTTGGCTGATTGTGATTTTATTGTTTAAAGATATCTCTTTGTATTACGGTATGATGCTGCCTTTGAATCCTAATCTAGTTAATCTTCCAATTTTGTCAAATTTTTTATCAGCTCGAAACATTGATGTCGAAAGAATAAATAACTTGGGCCATTCAGTTATAGCTGGCGCTGCTCTGGCTGCTGTTATCGGAGTAAGTAAGCTAAGCAATGAGCCTCAACAAAAGAACAAAGATGACAGCTCAATTTTGCTCAAAGGTCAGCTTTATTTGGATAATTTATTGCAAGTTATTAATAAATTTATACAGAAAATGTCTCGTGTAAATTTTTTAGTTGTGAGCTTACTAGCACCCTTGTTAATCTGGTTTGGATTATTTTTTATGAGCCACTTAATTCCCAGTCAACAAAAAGCTGCTAATTATTCACAGCTAAAGTTTTCAGAGCCCAGCTATCCTTTAACCGCAACATTCGAAGGAAAAGAAAATTATTTAAACAGAATTAATATATGGATGCGTAACCCAGGGTTTGCTAGCCAAGAAAAAGTGAAGCTTATTTTACATAATGAGGTAGGTCAGGAGATTTCTAGTCAAAGTTATCATGGGAGTAATGTTGGAGATCCAGGCTTATTAAGAATGGACGTTCCTGCGCAAATTGACAGTCAAGACAAAAAATTTGAGGTAAGGCTAGAATTAATTTCACAGCCAGAATCGGTGTTAAAGGTAGCAGCATTAGATCAAGATTTAGCACTAGATCATTATTATCGGCCTCCATTTAATTTGTTAAAAAGCCTTAACAACTCCTGGGTTAGATTTAATTTAATGTTGGGGCAAATTTGGTATTGGTATTTACTTATTTCTTTTGTTTATTACATATTATTGACTGAAATTAAAAATTTCGATTCTTATGACGAAACTAAATAAAAAACGCATTGACATTGGCTTTATCTTTAAAGTTTTCG
>CAZSQY010000060.1:0-2756 GCA_964609285.1 uncultured Pseudomonadales bacterium | reverse complement strand
AAAAACTGGCAACCGATTGCGAGCGGACTACTGCTGGCAGCAGTCTCGTTACCATTTTTGTGGCTGATTACCGGTTTTAAAACATCATCCTTTATTTACGAACCTTTGTGGTTTGTTAACACCATGATCGAGGCACCGGATAGGCTTAATCATTTAGAATGGAAGTTTTTAGAAGACCATTATCGTTTAGCTAATAACTGGATTAGAGTTTGGGAACTAAAAATTAAGCAGATTCTCATCTTTTTTATAGGTAATCTGGGCATTAGGGTGGTAGGAGTAGGCTTAATTCCGTTACTAATTTTTAAGAAAATCAAATAAAAAAATATATTTATTAATTCTAAGCGGATTTTTGTTTAGTTCTATTTTTCCTTTACTTTTTCTACAAAGAGGCATTGTGTGGAACTCAATTCAGTTTTGGTATTATGCTTTAATTTTTGCCAATGTGTTTGCAGCAGTAGTTTTAGCCCGGCTTCATACATCAGTGCAGCAGCTTGCTAATCAATCCAAAATTATTGGCACGATCTTTGTTTTACTTATAGCCGCGATTGCTTTACCCACGATTTATTCTATGGCTAAAATTAAGTATTCTGAATTTGATATTATTCCTGCACAAGAACTAAAACTAATTCAAAATATTGAACCGGAAGACACGATTCTAATTCATCCCCACAGCAAACCCTATTTTCATACAGCATTAATCTCAGCCTTAAGCCAAGCCAAGATTGTCTATGCCAATCCGGTTCAATTAATTTTAATGGATGATAAGACAGAAAACAAAGAAAGTGAGATAATTCAGCTAATTGAAAATAAAACTGAAGCATTAAGCCAGCATTATAAAAAAGCAAAAATTATAACTCATAAGCAGCTTGATTCCGAGCATATAAAATTAGTTGATCAAGTTGAAGACAAACTTTTTTTGTATGAATTATAAATTTCTCCAACCATAACCAATGACAAAACATTATCAGGCCATTTTAATTTTTTTAGGCTTACTCTTGTTGGGAGTATTTTTTAGAACTTACCAACCCGGCTGGAACCCTTTTGGTTTTGATCAAGTGCAAATTTTAGAAAATGCGCAGCAAATTAAGCAGGGCGATTTTACTTTAATTGGCCCTAGAACCGGACCGGGCAACATGTTTACCGGCCCATTAATTTATTACCTTACTGCCTGCTTAATGTTTATTCTACCCAGTCCTTGGACAATAGTAGGCACTTCGGTCTTAATTGCTGCTGCCAGCGGTGTTGCTCTTTAATATTTTTCAATTAAATTAGCATTAATCGCCACTGCTATTTGGTCATTTTCGCCACTTCTAATTTATTTTGATCGAATTACCTGGAACCCCAACTTAACTTTATTAGCCAGCAGCCTCATCTTTTTACCTTTGATTGCCATTATAAATAACTCTCGCATAACATTCTTAGATTTAAGTTTAATAGCTGCTGGTAGTTTTTTAGGATATCAAGCTCACTTTAGCGGACTTTTTCTGCCCTTAATGTTTATTGGTACCCAAATTTTATTTAAAAAAATTAATTTCAAATCAATCTTGGCTGCATTGCTGGGTTTAGTTCTGAGTCTATTGCCAACATTTATTTTTGATCTAAGGCATGATTGGCTCAATACAAGAGGATTAATGGATTTTCTATCAAGCGACAACACTGTTACCACCAATGTTTCATTTATCAACAAATTTATACGATCTCTCAGGATTACCACAAATAATCTAGGAGGCTTGTTTGGCTTTCATCTTAATAAAGAAACTGTTTTGTTTATAGGAATCTTAATATTAACTGTGGTAATTTACAAAACACTGCTTAATAAAAATAAAAAATCATTAAATGTTTCCCTGGTTTGGCTGCTGGTTACAGTCATAATCATGAGCTTTTATTCTCACAACCCTCCGGAGTACTACTTTTTTATCCACTTACCGGCCTTAGTCTTAATTTCTTCTCAGTTAATAACTGATTTAATCAATAGCATTTCTTTTAATTTAATTAAGGCTGTGATTCTTGTTGCTATTTTGGCAACATATATCTATTTAAATATTGATACCATTGCCAATCGATCATATCTTTCTTTAGGGGAACAGTTTCAAATAACACAAGATATAAAAACATATGCTCAAAAAAATCCTATTAATTTTATAGCTTACGATTTTAAACCAGATATAGACCAAATAGGATTAACTTTTTTATTAGAAAACAAAATAAATTTTCAGGATACCGGCTCCATCATTCATATTACTAAGTCAGATTCAAATGATGACTATGGCATATTTGGGGTCTGGGTCGATCCAAGAACAAATAAAGAAGCGAGCTATCTTACAACCTCAGAATTCATTATTCAGACTCCGACCAACATGAATTTGTATCAGGATTATGAACTAGCACACCAATATAGTGTTGATTTGGCTTTTAGATTATTCGAGAGCAATAAATATACTGATGTAAATTTACTTATATTAAAGAAGGTGGATGATCCGCTTAATCCCAGAATAAACACTTACAGAAATTTAAAGAATGACATTGGTGGTAGTCTTGTGTCTCAAAAGTGGTCCAGAGTTAAAAATCAATTATTTTCTGGATACGGTTTAAAGCGTAAAAATTTTATTGCCATTATTTTGCCGCAAAACACAGAGCTAAAAATGCTTGAATTGGTTGAAGAAATTAAAGTATATGATGTAAAACCATCAGTCCTTTAATTGAAGCTATGTGCATTCAATTAAATTTATTTATTAAAAAAGAATTTAAACGCTTCT
>CAZSQY010000059.1:0-2758 GCA_964609285.1 uncultured Pseudomonadales bacterium | reverse complement strand
ACCACTCAGTTTATAGTACAAAAACCCACCGAAAGTTTATGGCTAAAAGCACAAAATCCTTTTTGGCAGCTCGAGACCTGTTATCAAATTGATGGAGTTGCAGCCTGTGCAGCTAACCCGGGGGAGCTGAAGTTAGATTTTGATGAGGGCTTTTATCCAAAGGCACTAGAGATTATGTTATCTAATCAAGAACAGCAGCCGATATTTGAAGAAGAAATTAGAGTTTTTTGGATGCAAGCAGAACTCGATTCACCTCAATATTTAATGGTAAAACAAATCAATGATAATCACTATTTATTGAGCTTCAGCAACCTTGGTTATAAACCTAATAATGATTTCCAAGTCAAAGCGGCTCCAGTGCCTTTGAATGAAGATATTTGGCCGACGGCAGAAAGAGTTTCGCTTATGTATCCCAACTTAGAGCTGGAGTTACTGCAGCCAAATTGTGCCGAAGATCGATGCTTGCTGCATGTAGAGGCAGACTTGGATTTAGAGCCTGTTTATTTTGCTTTGCGTGTTTGCGACCCAGTTAATAATTGTTCGAATATATCCAACTCAGCTTTGGCAGCTGAAGCAGGTGTGCCTAGAATTGTGATGAACGAGATCATGTTTAATCCACTGGGCAATGACGCAGATCAGGGTTTGGAGGGTGAGTGGATTGAGTTTTACAACTCATCACTCCAGTTAGTTGATGTAGAAAATTGGAAATTAATTGATAAGGCTGATAACGAAGTAATTCTTACAAAGCATAATTGTCTGGTTAAAAACGGTGACTTAGTACTAAGTGGCACACAAATAGAAAGTCACGACTATTTGTTAGTTTTGATAGATGGGGCAATTCTTAATAACACAGGTGATGAATTACATTTATATGATCAAGCTGGTGGTCTGATAGACGAAGTAATGTATACTCGCTCGAATTTAGAGGGTTTAACTTACGGCCGTTTTCCGGATGGATCTCATGATTGGTATTTTTATTTACCAGCAACTCCCTTGGAATCTAACCAGCCGTCAAACTAATTTTTTTAAAAAAAAGCAATTTGCTAAATGTCAGCCTAGTGTCAGTTTCTTTCACTATATTAATTAGTGGAATATTAAATAACAGAAAGGAGGTGACGGATGCACACCATTCCAATCAAACGCATCATTTTATCATTTTTAGCAATTATTTTGGTCGGAGCGGCAGTGGTGGGAATAAGCAAGGGCTTGTTTCAGGATGAAGAGGTGGCTGAGTCCAATATTTCTTTGGGCACTTTGAATCTTAAGATTGGAGATGACGATCCCAGCACAATTGCTCTAGATTTCACTGGTATGGAACCGGGTGAGGAACGGGTTTATAGTTTCAATTTGAGGAACACGGGACAGGTTAAAGGCAATTTTTGGTTTGAGGGTGAGGTGCTGGCTTCATTAGAAGGGGTTAATTCAGAAGCTGAAACAGACACAGAAGAGCCTGGCGATTTAGACAATTGCGCCAAAATGAACATTGAGGTAGACGATTTACACGGCAACACACCTCAACTTGTAACTGATACTTATTTAGTAGATATGGGAAGCAGCTTTGAGACAGATTCCGGGACTTTTGTTGATGAAGGAGTAAATCACGGACCTATAGAAATGAGAGTCAAAGTCGATACTTATGACTGCGGTCCCGAAGCAATGGGTGATATTGTAGACATGAATCTTAATTTTTATTTGGAGCAGGAAGTTTAAATTGGTTATTGCCCAGCAGCTCGGCCTGAGCCGGGCTGTTGGGCCATGGCTAACCAGTTTTCATGCAACCTATCTATATAGAAGCTTTATTTAATCTGCAAGTTGCACGCAGTTTTCGGGCTCTGGACAAACCTGCCTAGTTTTTGCATAATGAAATATTGTATATGCCCAGGCTTCAACAGAATGGGATGATGGCCAAACTTAAATATTGGTTCACCCCTCAGAGGTCTAATAATCACCGACCAAAAGTTTTGCATCCAGAATCACTGCTGGTAATTGCTTTTGTGGCTATTGGATTTTTTGCTTTAATTCAAACTGTTCGTTTCTTTCCTTCTTTAAAAAATTCAGTTTTGGGTTTTAGTTCAAGCATTTCAGTTGAGCAAGTGGTGGCTCAGACCAATGAACAAAGAAAGCAAAAAGGGCTGAAGCCCCTGGTCTTAAACTCACGTTTATCTGCTGCGGCTTTATCTAAAGCTCAGGACATGCTGGATGCCCAATATTGGGCACATACTTCACCCGCAGGCAAGCAGCCTTGGGATTTTATGAAGGCGGCCAATTATCGCTATAGAGTGGCTGGAGAAAACTTAGCTCGTGATTTTCATCAAACTACAGACATGGTTAAAGCTTGGATGGCTTCGCCTACGCATAAAGCTAATATTATTAATGATCAATATCAAGAAATCGGAGTGGCTGTAGTAAATGGTGAATTAGAAGGTTTTGAAACAACATTAGTGGTTCAGATGTTTGGAGCACCAGTTACTCAGGCGGCCAGCATTGATCAATCTGCTAGCTCAACTCAGGCCGACGTCACAACAGCCCAAGCAGATGCTTCAAGTGTTTCCCAGCAGGCAGCAGAAAGCAGCAATATGCATAATCCTATTCAAGCAATTGAAGATGAAAAAAATGAAAAAGTTGAGGTGAGAGCAGTGCAAGAAAAAAACACAATCAACTCAACTGAATTAGATCATGATAGCACAATGGCTGAAGTCTCGAATTCCGGCGTGCCTGGTGTGTTAGCCAGTGCTTTAGTGCCGATTGGTCAAATTAG
>CAZSQY010000058.1:0-3084 GCA_964609285.1 uncultured Pseudomonadales bacterium | reverse complement strand
TTATCTGGCGGATCAAGGCGCGGATCCAGACTCAGAATTTGCTAATCAACAAAGTTTTCAACAATTCTTAGACCAAGTTTCAGCTCAAGCTTATTGTGTGATTGATGTAAGCTCGGCCCATATGTTATTGGAACAGAATGCTTATCAGTCTTTGTATCCAGCGTCGACAGCTAAGTTAATGACAGCTTTAGTGGCCCTGGATACATACGATTTTAACCAAGTTTTAACAGTTTCCAGTGCAGTCAATACTGATGGACATAAAATTGGCTTAAGCTGGGGTAAACAAATTTTAGTTCGAGATTTACTGACAGCGATTTTAGTTAATTCAGGCAATGATGCTGCACAAGTTTTGGCTAATAACCACCCCGGAGGATATCAGGGCTTTGTGCAAGCCATGAATCAAAAAGCGGCTCAGCTTAATTTAAATAAAACTCATTTTTCTAATCCTACAGGTATGGATGATTATGCACAGACTACTACTTGTTTTGATCTTTCATTGTTGGCTCGTGAGTTTTTAACTCATGATTTTTTAAAAGATCAGGTGCAGAAACAGCAAACAGTTATTACTGATGTCAGCGGTCAGAGCAATTATCAACTTTATAACACCAACCAATTTTTGCCAACCCACTCGCAAATTAAGGGGATTAAAACAGGCACAACTCCACTTGCTGGCGAAGTTTTAGTCACATTGTGGGTTGAACAAAACCATCCGGTTTTAATTATTGTGATGAATTCAACAAATCGTTATGCAGATACTCAGGCGATAATCAGTTGGCTACAGCAAGCTGTGAGCTGGCAGCAGTTTTAACCATAAGCACGGTCTGCTGCTCTTGACTCAAAATTCGAGAGTAAGCAGCCAACCCCTTCCCCTGCCTAATTGCACTTGCTAAAATACGGTTATGCCGACCAATCGCTCTTCCCGCTCAGAAACTTCTGTCCCCACTTTAACCGAAGTCACTGCGGTCGGGCGTAAAGTTTTAAAGTATACTTTAATTGCACTGATTAGTTATATGGTACTTAAGTTGTTGGTTTCCTCTTTTGTGAGTTGGTGGAAAGCTACTCACCCCGAACCGCCGCCGCCTCCAACTGTGGGTTTTGGTAAATTGCCTCGGATTGAATTTCCTCAGCAGCAGCTTGAGTCAAATTTAACTTATAATTTAGAAACCGCTCGGGGTAAATTTCCCAGTTTTCCTGATCGGGCAAAAGTTTATGCTATGCCAGCTTTTAATCCAAGTTTATTGGCTGATGATCAAGTTAGAATTATTGCTAAAAGTTTTGGGTTTGAAACTCAGCCGGAGGTGTTGGATGCAAACACTTATCGCTGGAGTAAAAATCAACCGATTGAAATGGTTTTTGAGATCAAGCTAGATAGTTTCCACTTCAGCTTGTCATCAGATTATTTAACGCGGCCTGAATTAATTGCTGCTAGTCGTCCGCCGGATAATCAGACTGCGATTAAAGCTGTAAAAAATGAGCTGAGCAGAGCTAAACTACTTTCCAAAGATGTGGCTACAGCAGCTGCACGAGTGAGTTATTGGAAAGGTTTGGGTGGGGAATTGGTAGAAGCAGTATCTTTATCTGATGCTGATTTTGTGCAAGTTGATATAGATCGTACCCCCATTGATGGCCAGTACGATATGTACACCCCCGGAGGTTATGAGGGTATCATTAGTGGTGTGGTGGCAGGTGGCTTAAGCAGTAACCGTGAGTCTTTGGTTAGCTTAAACTACCGCTATCAGCCTGTTAATTACACTCTAGTAGAAACATATCCATTGCGCTCAATTGATGAGGCTTGGAAGGAATTTATTAAAGGGGGTGGCTATATTGCTTCGGGCCAAGAGCTGACAGAAGTCACTATCCGCAACGTATTTTTGGGATATTATGATGATTTTGCAGAACAGACATATTTGCAACCGGTTTATGTTTTTGTAGGAGATGATAATTTTGTGGGCTATGCATCAGCTATAGAATCTGCTTATTATCTGAACGATTAATCTAAATAAAGACAGTAAAGATTTACAGACTCAAATTTAATTATGATTTATACCCCATCCCGCTTAGCGGGACTGCGGAGAACAAATCATAATGGGGGTTAAGGGGGAATCCCCCTTATGTGACTCAGGGATTCAAATACCCCTAGTCACAGGGGAGCAGGCTTTGTTCTTGCAAAGCAAGACAAAACGCTGAGGGGTTTACCCCTCAGAATGAGCACAAACATATTACTAATTAGCGAATTTATTTTTGTAATTTATCCGGGATTTTTATGGCAAAACAAAAAAAACAGTCATTGATAGGCAAAGTTAGAACTCGCGTGGCTCCTTCTCCTACAGGCTTTCCTCATGTGGGAACCGCTTTTCAAGCTTTATTTGATTGGGTCTATGCCAAACGCTACGATGGGCAGTTTATTTTGCGTATTGAGGACACAGATCAAAAACGCTTTGTTGAAGAGGCTGAAGAAGCTTTATATGAAGCTTTGGATTGGCTGGGCTTGCAGCCCGATGAGAGTCCCCGAGTTGGAGGTCCGGTTGGTCCTTATCGTCAATCTGAGCGCTTAGATCTTTATCGCCAACACGCCGAGCAATTAGTGGAGCAAGGCGATGCTTATTATTGTTTTTGTTCTTCTGAGCGTCTGCAAAAGCTGCGGCAAGAACAGCAAAAGCAGGGTATTCCTCCAAAATATGATAGACACTGCTTATCTCTTAGTAAACAAGAAGTTGAGGAAAAATTAAAAAACGGTGAGCCGGCTGTAATTAGGATGAAAGTTCCGGATGATCGTGAGATTGTGGTGAATGATGTTTTGCGAGGTCAGGTTCGATTTGATTCAAATATAGTAGATGATCAAGTTTTGCTTAAATCTGATGGCTTTCCTACTTATCATCTGGCTGTGGTGGTTGACGATCATCTGATGAAAATTACCCATGTAGAGCGGGGCGAAGAATGGCTGCCCAGTGCACCAAAGCATATTTTGCTTTATAAGTTTTTTGACTGGAAAATGCCAAAGTGGATTCACACTCCCACTTTGAGGAATCCGGATCGCTCCAAACTTTCAAAGCGCAAAGGTAATACCTCATTATGGTGGTATCG
>CAZSQY010000057.1:0-3263 GCA_964609285.1 uncultured Pseudomonadales bacterium | reverse complement strand
ATTTATGTAAACAAAGACGCTTTGTATCCGCATGTTGAAAAAACTTCTGAAGTTTGTCGGCTAATGGCGAAGCAGTGTGCTGAGTTAGATGTCGAAACGGTGGCTGCTCCTGCTTTGGGCGGGATTATTTTGTCGCAGTGGGTAGGTTATCATTTAACACAACTTAAACAAAAGCCAATCAAGGCGGTTTACGCTGAAAAAGACGGCAGCGGCGGTTTTAAGTTTACCCGCGGCTATGATGAATATATTACAAATAAAAAAGTGTTAGTTTTGGAAGATCTGACTACCACCGGGGGCTCGGTTAAGACTGTGGTGGATAGTGTTCGTTCTTATGACGGCCAGGTTGCCGGCGTATGTGTGATGGTGAACCGCAATCCTCAGCAAGTTAACTCAGAACTGTTTGATGCCCCATTTTTTGCTCTGGGCAAGTTAAAGGCAGAAGCTTATGAAGAAGCTGAGATGCCGGATGAACTTAGAAAGCGGCCCGTAAATACTGAGGTGGGGCACGGGGCAGAATATTTGGCTAACAAGAAAGGGAAAAATGAGTAAAGCTTTGGAGAAATATCAACAACGAGTGATTGCAGTGAATTCTTTGCTTTGTGTAGGTTTGGACAGTAACTTTGACCGTTTGCCAAAAAGGTTTTTACAGCAAGATCGGCCTCAGTTTAAGTTTAATCAATGGATTATTGATCAGACTCACGAGTGTGTTTGTGCTTATAAACCCAACTTGGCTTTTTATGAGGCTCGCGGTGCTGCTGGCTGGCAAGAGTTGAAATTAACACTTGAATATCTTAAATCTGAGCACCCAGATATTTTTTTGATTGCTGACGCTAAGCGCGGTGATATTGGCAGCACTAATCAGGGTTATGTGCAAGCTATTTTTGATGAGCTGGCTTTTGATGCCATCACCCTTCATCCATATTTAGGGCAGGAAGCACTGCAACCGTTTTTAGACCGAGCCGACAAGGTAAGCATCATCTTATGCCGCACTTCCAACCCCGGAGCAGGCGAGTTTCAGGATTTAACAGCTAATAAAAAACCGTTGTGGCAAAAAGTGGCTGAAAATGTAGTGGAAAAATGGAATCAGAATAAAAACTGCATGTTGGTAGTAGGGGCTACTTATCCTGAGGAGTTGGAGCAAGTTAGGCAAATAACAGGCAGTATGCCGCTGTTAGTGCCTGGAATTGGCGCCCAAGGAGGAGACTTAGAGGCAGTATTAGCTGCCGGCTTGAACAAGCAGGATAGAGGCTTAATCATTAACTCATCGCGCAGTATTATTTTTGCTGATGATCCTGGGCTGGAAGCTAAAAAACTAAAAGATAATATTAATCATTAATAAAGGAAAATATGGCTGAAAGACCCAGAAGATATAATAGAGGTGTAAAACTTAGAGGCGAAACTGGCAATAATTGCGATCAGTTTATTCCTGACGCTCGTAAAATTGGTAAAGCGCTGCAAAAATTGATTGCCAATGGATTGCAGCAGGAAATTTTAACTCAAGAAAAACTGGCACAGATTGCACATACCTTGGGTAGCCAATTCAACTATAAAATTGGTTGTCAATTGCTTGATCCGTTTACAGCGCTGCCGGCTGGACATCAAGCTCTTTCTAGACAGTTAAATTTTATAGATAGGGCTGGTAATAGATATAGTTTTTATATTGCAGCCAATAAACCTGGCGAGTTTTTAGTTGTAGTTAGGCAAGTGGAGTAAATTTTTTTTGTTTTTTAATACAACAATTGGAAAATCATTTTAATCCGCTTAAAAATCAATTACAATGTGTGATTAGTTGCTAGTTATTACACTAAAAAATTATGAATTTTTCTCTGAAGCCGGATAAAACTTTTTATTTATTGTTAGGAGCTGTGACTTTAAGCGTTTTAGTCACCGGAGGCGTTTTTTTATATCAGCAACAAGCTTTGCGGCAGCGCAATCAGTTTTTGGAAGAGTGGTATACAAAAAATGCTGTTGCTTTAAACGGATATGAAACTGCCGGTTTAGGGCAGACAAATACCCCTAGTCCAACTCCGCAACCAAAGGTTTTTACACAAAGAAGTCAGGGGCAAATCCACCAAATAACTGCTAGCCCAAGTTTTGGTTCGATTAAAGTCAAGTCTTTTGATATGGAAACAGATCAAGAAGTGCTGAATGTTAAAGATATAAATCCTTTTGGCATCTTATTTCAAAACTACCGAGGTCCAGAGTTTAGTGATGTAGTATTGGCCAAAAAAGATGAAAGTTTGTATGCAATTTTGACTATAGATTTAGGTTTGTTTGGACGCCAGCTCTATTTAATGCAGACTGATCAATATGGCTCTTATCCTAAAGTTGAAGCTCTTAAATTTTATCCACAGGATAAGCAGGCTTTATGTGGTTTAGACTTAATTGATTATTTTCCTCAACAAAAACAAATTTTGTTGCGCGAGGGCTGCGGTGATGGCTGCGGCGGCGGCGGAACCATTAAGCTGCTTTCAACTTCGGGTATAGAAGCAGACCTTATGGAGTATGCTACTGGTTGTGGCCGACTTGCAACTGAGACTAACGATGATCAAATAAATTACCCGCAAACTTATCTGGGTTATGTGCAGGGCAAGTTTTATTTTGGTGAGATTGAAATGGAGGATGATGATTGGGAGAAAGCTCGTCTTACTCGAGTTTATGGATTAGATCCTTTAACGCGCATTAAACAAGCTGTTAAGGTTGATTTTCAGGATAAAAATCTGGATGGAACCTGGCAGCCTTTATATGAATATTTGCAAGCAAATGAATTAGCTTTATATGATGATGAAACCAAACAATATTATGCTTTGGATGTAATTAAGGGAAATTTGCGTGAGTTTGATGTGGATGAGTAATTTTTTTCAATAACCTCTTAACACTTAGTTTCGTTTTTAGCCGTCTCCAGCTATAATTACCTCTTATGAGTTTATCTATTGGCATCGTCGGCCTGCCAAATGTGGGTAAATCCACGTTGTTTAACGCCTTGCTTAAAAAGCAGGTGGCATTGTCTGCTAACTATCCTTTTGCCACGATTGAGCCCAATGTGGGTGTTACCGAAGTGCCGGATAAACGTTTACCAGTTTTGGCAGAAATTGTAGGTACAGACACCATTAAGCCGGCTTTGGTTAAGTTTACTGATATTGCAGGTTTAATTAAGGGTGCTTCTCAAGGTGAGGGCTTGGGTAATAAGTTTTTGGCTCATATTCGCGAAACAGATGCGATTTGTCATGTGCTGCGGGCTTTTGAGGACAGCAGTGTGGTGC
>CAZSQY010000056.1:1740-3348 GCA_964609285.1 uncultured Pseudomonadales bacterium | reverse complement strand
TGACTTACGAACAACAAAAACGAATTCTGGATTTGGTGGTAGCCGTCGGCTTATTAATTTTGTTTATCCCGTTCTGGATTATTGTACCTATTTTGATTTTTTTGGATTCCGGCTTGCCAATTATCTTTAAACACCAGCGGGTGGGTAAAAATGGCAAAGTCTTTATGATTCTCAAGTTTAGATCAATGGTACCTAATGCCCAAATCTTACTGAGAGAAAAGTATCCACATTTATTAGAAAAGTTTAAGGCCGGGGATTGGAAAATAGAAGCCAAAGAAGATCCGCGCATCACTCCTCTGGGACGATTGTTAAGAACCTTTACCATTGATGAGTTTCCTCAAATTTTTAATGTTTTAAAAGGCGAAATGAGTATGGTGGGGCCCAGAGCTTATGTACAAGAGGAGTTAGATGAACAGACTCAAAAATACCCGCATACAAAAAAATATGTTGACGACATTTTGTCAGTTAAGCCAGGTATTACCGGCGTCTGGCAAACCAGCGGCCGCAACGAGATTCCTTTTGATCAAAGGGCTAAAATGGATGCAGAGTATGCGCGCCACCGATCTATTGGGCAAGATATTAAAATTTTGTTAAAAACTCCGGCTGCCATGTTATCGAAGTGGTAATTATTAAGTCAGATTAAGACTTGTCATAAAAGGATCATTTTTCATCTTAATTATGCTATACTAATTTTCATGACAGATACCAAGCCTGCCAAGGATGTTGATCAAGAAAGCAGCGACAACCTCAATCAAAAAAATTCGACCAGTGAGCCGATCAGTGAGCCGGATTCCAATCTAGAACAAATTTTTCAAAACGATCATTCAGAAGAGTCTGAAACTGATCGAAATTCAACCAAAAAATTTAAATACTGGCCTAAGAAAAAATGGCAGCAGGTGGCTGTAATTATATCTGTTGTTCTTCTGATATTTTTGAGTGCAGGTGCAGTCATGGGTTTTTATACCTATCGCATAGGTCAACAACTTCAGCAACAAGGGGTTGAGCTCAAACAGCAAACCCAATCAGCTTACGATCAATTCAAGCAGCAAAATCTACCGGCCACAGAACAAGAATTGTTAAATGCTCAGACAAAACTAAACGAAATCGAAACTACTTATCAAAAACTAGGATTTATGGGCTCAATGCCCTTAGTAAAAAAATATTTTGAAGATGGACAAGCCGGATTAAGCGCAGCTGATCATGGTTTAGAAGCAACCCTGATAGCAGTTAAAGCTATTACGCCTTATGCTGATGTTTTAGGTTTTGAAGGAGAGGGCTCCTTTAGCGAAGGCACGGCTGAAGATAGAATTGCGGTCATGCTGCAGACTTTAGACAAAGTTACTCCGGAATTAGACGCTATTGAATCTCACTTAACCGCTGTCCAAGAAGAGCTCCAGACCATTGATCCCAATGATTATCCCGAAGAAATTCGTGATATTGCTCTGCGCTCTCAAATTGTGCAAGGTAAAGAGTTAGTTGATCAAGGTATCTTAATACTAACTGAGTTTCGACCGGTAATTGAGCAGCTGCCAGACATTGCCGGCGCAAAAGGCGAGGCAAAGAAATACATTATTTTATTTCAAAACGATAACGAGCTGCGCCCCACCG
>CAZSQY010000056.1:0-1640 GCA_964609285.1 uncultured Pseudomonadales bacterium | reverse complement strand
GAGGCAAAGAAATACATTATTTTATTTCAAAACGATAACGAGCTGCGCCCCACCGGCGGCTTTCTAACTGCCTACGCTGTCATAAAAATGGAAAACGGCAAAATTACTCCGGAAAAATCTGATGACATTTATACTCTAGACCAACGATTTCGCCAAAGAATAGCAATTCCCGAAGAACTGGGGCGCTATCTCACCACTGAGCGCTACTGGAATCTAAGAGACATGAACATTTCACCTGATTTTAAGGTTTCTATGGATACTTTTTTTGAATATTATCAAACAATTCCCGGTGAACCGGAGGATGTTGACGGTATCATTGCGGTAGATACTAATGTTTTAACCGGTTTACTAGAAATTTTAGGACCGACAGAGGTACCGGGTTACGGCACTTTTACAGCTGAAAATGATGCGCGTTGTGACTGCCCCCAAGTCGTTTATGCTTTAAGTGAAATTATCACTCGGCCCACGCCCTATCTAAGAGAAAATCGTAAGGGTATTTTAGGTCCAATGATGCAGGCTATATTGCTCAAAACCTATGGTGCTCCTAAACAAAAATGGCCCGAGCTATTTGATTTTACTTGGTCAACTATGAAAGGCAGACATTTACAAGCTTATTTCACTGATGAACAAAATCAGATGGCAATGGAGAATTTGGGAGCTGCCGGTCGTCTTCACCCGGAAGAAAATACTGACTTTATTGCCATTATTGATGCTAATTTAGGGGGAGCTAAATCAAATTTGTTTACTAATTATGAGGTCGAACAATACGTTGAAGGACCGCAAAACGGTCAGATTATTAAAACTGTAGAGATCACTTATCGCAACACGCGCAAGGCGGATAACTGCAACTTAGAGGCTGGAGAGCTGTGTTTAAATTCAACCTTGGACGATTGGCATCGTTTGTATTTGCCTGTCGGCACCAAGTTAATTGAAGCCCAGGGTTTTAGCGAAGAACCCAAACAATATGAAGAACTGGGTTTCCATGTGATTGACGGCTTTTTTAAACTTGAACCCAAAGCTGTAGCTAAAATTAAACTCAAGTATAGCGTGCCCTATCAAGAAAACGAGTATCGCTTAAAAATCTGGAAGCAAGGGGGCGTGGATCCCTTTGAAACTTTAATTGATGTCAATGGCAACCAAGTTCAACTCACAATCGATCAAGATACTACTTACACAGACATATTTTAAAAGTTTGCTCAAAACCGTTGCTTGTATCTGCCCCAAGATAAATAATTCTGATTATACCCCTCAGAAATGAGCCCATATATATATTATTAATTTGCGAATTTACTATGCGCTCCCGCAGCTACTCACTTCAAGCTCTTGTTTTAAAACGCGTCAGCGTTGGAGAAACTGATCGTGTGGTGACTCTTTTAACCCAAGAAAAGGGCAAACTAGTTTGTGTGGCCAAAGGTGTAAGAAAACTGAATTCCAGCAAACGGGCCTACATGGAGCCCGGCAATCTCATCAAAGCCTACTTAGTTAAAACCAAGAGCCTGCCTTTGCTAATCCAAGCTAAGCTAATTCATGATGCTGCGCCTGTCAAAACTAATTTAGCCACTATCCGCCAGCTGGTTCAAATTTTAGAAGTTTATGATAAGTTATTTGTTGAACAACAACTTCCAGTTAAAACCTATCAG
>CAZSQY010000055.1:0-3544 GCA_964609285.1 uncultured Pseudomonadales bacterium | reverse complement strand
GATAACTATCGTCGTTAATAATACCCTGATGGGTTTGGTATTTTTTAGCCGGCACATGGGCAAATGAGCCTGCGCCATGACCAATAATTAAAGATTTACCCATGGTTGAAGCTTTTTTAACTTCATCTCCAATAATATCCAAAGCCTTGCGACGAACAGTAAAAGGCTTATTTTTATCTGTGATCAAAGAGCCGCCGATTTTGATTAAAACAATGGATTGATTCATGGTTGGATATTCTCTAATTTAAATAGCTGTTGCTTAATATTGGGCTGTTGAAAAATCTTTTTAAGCCACGGGGCCCAGTTTTTCTTAAAATCTATTTGATTAAGCTGAATCCAGGCTGTGTCAGCTACTTCCTGCTGATTGGGATTTAAAGACTGTTTTTGACTGATGAAACCAGCGAAAACTGTGTCTATTTCTTTTTCACTAAATCCGTTGTCAAACTTTACAAAATACTGAAATTTCTCAAGCCCCTTTAAATTAACCCCTGTAATACCAAGTTCTTCTTTTAAGCGCCTCTGAGCACAGCCTTGATAAGTTTCTCCTGGTCTGAGGTTGCCGCAAGCAGTGTTAGCCCATTTGCCTGCAGCCACAATTTTTTTATCACTGCGTTTTTGAATTAACAAACGCCCCTGTTTATCAAAAAGAAACACACTACAAGCCCGGTGGAGCATTCCTTCCCCGCGATGAGCTCTAATTTTATCTGCTTGACCAATCACTTGATCTTGCTCATCAACTAAAATTACCAAGTCTTGCTGCTTGTGGTTGTACTTTGTCATAAATAGCGCGCAAATATATATAGTCGCAAAATCATCTAAAAATCATGCAAAACCCAAGCCACGCAATCTTTTTAGGATTAATTAGATCTTTTTTGCCTTGAGCTGATACTCAATTAAGCCTGTTTTGTCTGTGCTCGGATTTTTGCGCAGTACACACTCTACCCTATCTCCAGGCTTTAAACGCTCATGCCCCACCCCCATCAACTCTAACCGCTGATCGCCAAATTCAATCACAGCAAAAGAATAAGGAGCTATTAATTGATGTTCTGCCCCGGCTATTTTAATGTAAGTTGAAACCAAAACTTTTCCCTGCTTACCAAGCCATTTTGCCCATTTTTTATTCTGCCGCCAATATTTAGCTGGTTTATGTGTAATTGTCTGCTGCATTGTTTTTTTAAATTTTTTGTTATAAAACCTTTTATAGATCCATGTCTTTGCTGGTGGCATAGATTATGAGCTCAATATATGCACCACCGCTGTGGCCCCAGACCCACCAACATTATGAGTCAACCCATATTTAAACCGACCTTTTTCAAGCTGCTCGGCTAAATATGCTAGCTGCTTAATGCCGGTAGCGCCGATTGGGTGGCCAAAAGCCTTGAGCCCGCCCGAGGGGTTAATCAGCACCCTTCCTCCGTGAGTTGTTTTGTTTTCCAATGTGGCTTTGCCTCCTGTTCCCTGTTTAAAAAAGCCCAAATTTTCAATCGCTAAAATTTCAGCGATGGTAAAACAGTCGTGTACTTCGGCAGCCTGAACCCGCTTGGGTTTAATGCCTGCTGTTGTATAAGCTTGTTGAGCAGCTTTTTTAGTAGCATTTAAACTGGTAAGGCTTTGGCGGCCGGCCAAGTCCAGAGTGTCTTGCGCGTGACCATAACCCAAAATCTTTGGCTTCTTTTTTACCTCTTTTGTGGTGAGAACCACGGCTGAAGCTCCGTCTGAAATTGGTGAGCAGTCCAACAATCGCAGCGGTTCAGCCACCACCGGGCTGGAGTTAACCTGGTCCAAGCTAAATTCGCGATGAAATTGAGCATGGGGATTATCTAAAGCATGTCTGTGGTTTTTAACAGCCACTGCTGACAACATTTTCCTGGTTGTACCATATTTAGCCATATGGGCTTGAGCCAGCAAGGCATATAGGCCAGGAAAGGTTGAGCCTCTTTCTTTGTCATGGTCGGCGGCCATTGATAAAATCCCGGTAGCAGCGCTGGCATCAACATCTGTCATTTTCTCTGCACCAATCACCAAGGCTGTCTGATATTGGTTTGCTAATAAAGCCTGCTCTGCTGCCACTAAGGCCAACCCACCAGAGGCACAGGCGCCCTCAACTCTCATGGCCGGAGGCTGATGATCAAAAAACTGACTCACCAAAGCATTTAGGTGCAGCTGCTGGTTAAAGTCTCCAGAGGCTTTACTTGCCACAAAAATAGCGTCAATTTGCTCGGGTTTTAGCTTTGCATTTTGCAAAACACCGTCTGCAGCCTCTTTTAGCAAATCAACCAAGCCTTTATCCCACAACTCACCCACTTGAGTGGTGTGGTGCCCAATAATATTGATTGTTTTTGTCATTTTTTTTGCCTTAAAACACCCTGATTCTGCTGTTTTTTTTCGGCACCACCCCTCCTCTTAATGCTGCCGCTCTTGGTTTAGTTTTAAATACTGACTATAATTGATTTTTTCTAATTGTTTGACCTGATCCAAAACAAACTCAGAACAATGGCGATGATATTTGGGCAAATAACCTGTGGTTTCAAACAAAAAACTGTCAGCTCCAGCCCCGGAGCCATAAGCTGTAACTAGTATTTTTTGACCGAATTGAGCTTGGTCTAAAACAGCAGCCAAGGCTAGCGGCACTGCTCCCGAATAGGTATTGCCCACCTGTTCGACTACCAAACTTGGGGTCAACTGCTTCTCAGAAAAACCTAGTTTTTTAGCTGCCCTGCGAGGAAACTTGCCGTTAGGAGTGTGGAAAACGCAGTAATCTATTTCTTTGGGCTTAAGCTTGGCTTCTTGTAGTAAAGCGCGTGCGCTGGTTAAAATATGTTTAAAATAAGCCGGTTCACCAGTAAAACGGCCACCGTGTTCAGGATAAGACTCTCCAGCACGGCGCCAAAAATCAGGTGTGTCGCTGGCAAAAGAGTTGGCAGCCAGTAATCTCGCCACCAGCTGTTTTTTACCAAAAATATAAGCCGCTCCCCCGGCTGCCGCTGTATATTCTAAAGCATCGCCTGGCTTCGCCTGGGCTGTGTCAGCACCAATTGCTAAACCATGCTCGCTTAAGCCTGATAAAACATAACTGGCACAAATTTGCATCCCCTGGGTGCCGGCTTTACAGGCAAACTGCAAATCTGCCATAGCCAGATTCTGCGACAATCCCAGAGCTTGAGCCGTCACCGTACCCGACGGCTTAACCGCATAAGGATGGCTTTCGGAACCAATAAACAAAGCTCCAATTTTTTCTTTGGGAAAAATTTGGTCTGACTCAGAATAAAATTCTCGAATTCTGTCCAAAGCTTGATGAGCAGCAGAAACAGCAATAGTTATGGTGTCTTCATCTGTCTCAGGCACGGTTTTTTGTTCAACCTTAAGAGACCCGCTTACACTGCCGGCTTTTTTGCTGTTGGCCTGCTCAATTTCTTGTAAAGCAATAGCCTGCCTGGGCAAATAGGCTCCATAACTAGCTATGCCGACTCTTTTTTTAATTAACATAATAAATTCGCGAATTAGTAATATATTTGTGCTCATTTCTGAGGGGCAGGCCCCTCAG
>CAZSQY010000054.1:0-3758 GCA_964609285.1 uncultured Pseudomonadales bacterium | reverse complement strand
GAGGCGGAAAATTTTTCCGGCTCTACAATTTGAGTTTGAATGCCAAAATTGCTAATACGTCTTTTAATGAGGTGGGTGGTTTGCGACCCAAAATCGATAACAACGATCATAAAATTTTAATAATTAGTAATCGCTAACTCGATTTTAAATGCCAGGTTGAGCAACGTTTTTACTCAATGGAGATCAGTTCAATAAAGTCGGGTGCAAACTTCATTTGCTCAAACCTGTGCTCAATTTCTTCAGGGCTTAATCCTTGCTCTGACCACTTGCGTGTCAACTGCTTCATGATTTCAAAAGGTTCAAACGGAAAAACAATCCAAGCTGAAGTTTCAGCTGCAAAATAATCAGGCTTAAGTTTGGAATGAGGTTTGTAAAATAAGGTGGCGGTTTTAATCTCTTTAACACCCTTTTGTTTTAAATATTTTTTAGTAAAAATGAGCGATTCACCGCTGTCGGCCACATCATCAAACAACAAAACAGTTTCTCCTTCTACAGAAACCGGAATGTCTTGGTAAATTTGCGGTTTTTTTAAGTGCTCGCCAATATCTGAGTAAAACTTAACACCGATCGAAGCCACTTTGGGAATACCTAGAAAATCGACTAAAGAGCGCGTCATGGGCCAGCCGCCTTTGGCCAAAGTCACGATGCGATCAAACTCCTGGTCTTGTTCGCGAATTTGATTGCTGACTTCAAAAGCCAGCTCATTCATGTCGTTCCAATTGGGCACTAAGTAGGTAACTGGATCGTTGGGGAATGAGATGGTGTGGAAGCGCGGCATATAAGCTTAATTAAACAGCATTGCTAAATAATATTGTTGATAATATAACTGACAAGCGGCTGGCAAGCAACGGTGGAGAGCAGTTTTGCTTTTAAAATGTCTCAAATTGGACCAACTTTACAAATAATTTAACACGTTATAATGGAATCAGATTAGTAATAATTAAATCAAACCTTATGCCAAAAGTTCTAGAAGTTATTAAAAATCGCCGCAGCTACCGTGCTTATACTAAGCAGCCGGTTGAGAAAGACAAAATTAAAACCATTCTTAAAGCCGCTATGTTTGCTCCCAGCGCCATGCACCGTCGCCGCTGGAAATTTACAGTGGTTCAGGATGAGGACACCATTCAAGAGCTGGCTAAACTCAAGCCGTTTGGGGGCCATGCCGGTAAAGCTCCGGTGGTGATTGTGGTCACCAGCCCGCAATGGAAGCACTGGCTAGAGGATGCCAGTATCGTTGGAGCTCATATTTATTTGGAAGCCACTCATCAGGGATTAGGCACGTGCTGGATTAATGTGCAAGAGGGCCGGACCTGGACGCTGACAGATGCAGAACAAAAGGTACGGGAACTGCTCGATCTGCCGAACAAAGAACGGGTGCTGGCTTTATTTCCGATTGGTTATCCGGCTAAAACTAAAAAAGCGCATAGTGATGATGAATACGAACCGGATAAGATTGCTTGGATTGAGTAAAGCCAGCGGCAGTTAGTTAAAAAATTTATGAGAGCTTTTATTGGCTACAGTTTACCCAAATTATTAACCCAGCAGTTGGCAGGATTTCAATATCGTTTGCAGCGACAGGGTATTCCCTTAAAACCATATCCGCTTGCAAACTTGCATTTAACCGCCGCCTTTTTAGGGGACATTCCACCTGAGACAAAAAATAAATTGCTTGAAATTGTTGATTTAGTCAATCAACAAACTAAGCCGCTGAGTTTAAAAACAACCAGTTTAAGCGGTTTTCCTCGAAAAGAAAGAGCCGGCACTTTGGTTTTAAAAATCAGCGGCCCAGATATTAAAAAACTTAAAAAAGCGGTTGGTTTGCTCAAGACACAACTGAAACAAGCGAATTTTTGGCTAGATCAGAAACCATTTTTGCCTCATATTACTCTGGGGCGAGTTAAACGTCCGCTTAATTTAGCTCAAAAAGATTTAAAAGCACCAGAGCTTAAGTTTCAACTAAAAAACATGCAGCTTTATCAAAGTCATTTCACAAGCGAAGGGCCGATTTATCAATTATTGTCCAACTGATAAAGCATGATATTATGAAATTATGCAAAATAATAAATATTTAAAGATCTCCCATCTTTTACTAGGTACTACTTTTGTTACTTTTGGTACGCTGAGCCTTATTATTTTGCTTTATGCAATTTTTGCCCGCTTTTTTCTACCGAGCCGTTATTCAGTGGCTGACCAAACTTCCTCCAGTGCGGTTTATATAGCGCCTGAGGAGCCTTCTGAGGAACTTAAGATATCAGATAAACTAGTGGCTGAAAAAATAGATCTTGAGCGCAAAATGATCCGAGTTAGTTCTGCCGCAGAAGCACAGGCAGTTACAGCCGCAGCCCGGCAAGCTGGAGTTGAGATTATTAAGCAAGAGGATGATTTAATTGTGGCCCAGGTGTCTAAAACAGCCGCTGCAGAATTTGAAGAAGAGCTGCAAGAAAATACAACTACTACCCTTGAAATTGATTACCCAACTTATTTAGCTGCTGATAGTTCAGATTGGGGTGTGTTAAGAATTGAAGCCCCTGAAGTTTGGGATACCACGACGGCTGAGGGTCTAATAGTGGCAGTGATTGATACCGGCATTGATTATACTCATCCGGATTTGAGCGCTCGTTACGGCGGCGGCCGCAATGTAATCAATGACAGTGATGACCCTTTTGATGACCATGGCCACGGAACTCATGTGGCCGGGACCATAGCCGCAGATTTAAATCAGGCCGGATTGGCCGGGGTGGCTCCGCAAGCCAACATTTATGCCATCAAGGCTTTAGCAGCCGATGGAACAGGTTATATTTCTGATTTAGTGGAAGCGATTGATTGGGCTATGGAACAAAATGCCGCCATCATCAATTTTTCCTTAGGTACCACTTATGATAGCTCAATTTTAGAAAGCAAGCTGCAGGAAGCAGCCGGTCAGGGTTTGTTCTTGGTGGCTGCGGCTGGTAATACCAGCGGCGGCTCGCTATTGTATCCGGCGGCTTACAATACAGTCATGGCTGTTGCAGCTACAGACAGCAGCGACAACCTGGCCAGCTTTTCCAGTTTAGGTGCAGAAATAGCTGCACCCGGAGTTAATATTAATTCTACTGTTCCCGGCGGCGGATATGCTAGTTACTCAGGAACTTCGATGGCCGCACCGCACGTCAGTGCTACTGTGGCTTTAATGGTGGCTAACGGACAAGAAGATCTCAGAGAAAATTTAAGAAATAGTGCTATTGATTTAGGGCCAGCCGGAGCTGATCCCTATTTTGGTTATGGTTTGGTCCATGCCAAACCCGCTGCTTTGGGTATTGATGTGCTGGCTCCTGCTGTGACTTTTTTAGAACCAGACCATGAGTCAACAGTGACAGCAAAGGTTGAAATAAAAATTAAAGTGCAGGATGAGAGCCAAATTAAGCAAATTATTTTGTCAGTTGATTCACAAGAATTAAAAACTTGGCAGGAAGAAGAGATTGAAGATCAGGAGGAGTTTAGTTATCTGTGGCAGACTAGTGATCTGGATGAGGGTCTTTATACTTTAGCAGTTGAAGCTGCGGATGAATATGACAATACCGGTCAAGCCAAAGTTGAAGTGATAGTTGAGCATGATTTAGAACCAAGCCCAACCATTGATCCGGAACTAACGCCGCCCGGCGGTATGAGAGGTGCTCAAGGTGACAGATCTGAGTTGACTTTACCTGAACGGAGCCGTGCTAAGCAAAATGTTCCGACTCAAGCCCCGGTTTGGTCAGCCCGAGAAAGAAGCTCAGAAA
>CAZSQY010000053.1:0-3794 GCA_964609285.1 uncultured Pseudomonadales bacterium | reverse complement strand
AAAGACTCAGCAGCCGAAAATTGAGCCAAGTGGTTAAGAACTTACCCAACCCGAAGCAATAGGCAGGCAGCGAAAAAAGGGTCCAGCCATAACCATATGGCGCTGCGGTATGAATATTGTGCATAAATCTTAACCAGGGATCATCGCCAAAATTGATGGCAGCTGTTACATGCGGATCAGCTTGATATTTAATGATCATTCGTGCATTAAAAATATAGTTAAAAACATCTAAAGATAAGGCGTTGTAACTGACGACTAACGGCAGAGATAGCAGTACAAGCACTAGTATTTTTTGCGATCGCTTGATTTTTAATGAACGCAAGCGGGTAATTAAAATTAAATAAGTTAAAAAAATTAATATAATTAAACCAATATAAGCTGCAGTTAAAAAAGGTCGATTGTTATAAAAATGATCCCACATCCAGAATTGGAATTGGCTAAACCAAGGTTGGTTAATCAAAATTAGATTAGGTGCTGTTAGCCCGTAGCTAAACCATGCATACCAGCTTAATAATATGAAATAGATGAGCAGCCAGCCGCGGGATTGTTTAATAATAGCAAGCAGTTCCTTCATACCTAGTTTTAATTAATAGAATTAATTGATCGAAGGGTATTTGCCTTTTAGGTCGGCCAAGCGGATACGAACAATATCTTTAAACATTCTCCAGCTGTCTTTAATGGGATTGACGCGATCAGTCTGATAATGTCGCCATAAAATGGGCACCTCTTTAATTTTAAAACTGTATTTACGAGCCAGATAAAGTAGCTCTACATCAAAGGCTCCGGTAAAAGCATCTTGCCTTTCTTGCTCCTGACCATATATAAAAAGGCGGGGAAAAAGAGCTTGAGCAGCTTCTTGAGAGAAAAGCTTGAAGCCGCATTGGGTATCCCAAATACCCGGTACTGCCAAAGCCTGCACAACAAGATTAAAAATTTTACCCATAAGGTGGCGATGTATTGGTTCCTTATCTCGCAGAGCACCTTCTATTTCTCTGGAGCCGATAATAATATCAAACTTGTTTTTAAAGGGTAATAATTTTTCAATTTCCTCAATCGGAGTTGATTGGTCAAAGTCTGTAAATAAGCGCCATTCACCTCTGGCTGCCAGCATGCCATCCTTAACAGTTGGCCCTTTGCCGCGATGAGGATTGGCTAATACTTGAACATTGGGATATTGATCAGCAAACTGCTTCAGTTTAGCCAGCGAGCCGTCGGTAGAACCATCATCAGATAAAATTATTTCCCAACTATAGGGTTGTCTTTTAAGATAAGCCACCACATCGTTCAACACCAAACGTTTAAGATTTTCTAACTCATTATAGGCTGGAATAATTACAGATAAAAAAGGGTTTTGGAGCATATTTTTAGGCATAGACATATCTTACTGAATCAAATCTAAAAAGTGAATGGTGCTTGTTTTTATCTAATAATATAAATATCTGGTAGATCTTGATTTTCAATTTTTTCTTCAATTTTTTTGCCGGCATGAATCATGATTTCATAAATCGGGAGAGCGGTAATGTCTTTAACTTTTTTTTCTTCATCGATAACCACTAAAGCTTCAGGGACACGGGTCATTTTTCTATCTTTATAAATTGGTGGTTTATCAGTGGTGGACAAAAAATAGCGGTAACTTTGACCATAAAGATCACGCGTTTCAGACAAGAGCACAATATCATAAGATTCATTAGATTTAATTAACTCATAAGTCATTTCTGCTGCAGCTTGAGTTTTTTTATAAAGATGGTTGGATTTAAGTGGTAAATGAGTTAAATTGTGCTTTAAGAATAGTGCTATAAAAACTAGACCGACCGGGGCCAGCCATTTAGTCTGAATTAATTTATTAAGGATTACTGCCAAAACTAAAGCTGTGACAGGGAATAAATAGGCCACGTAGTGATTGTAAATTGAGTGCTGATAAGCAGCCGCTCCCAGAATCCCAATGAAGAGAAAACTTATCAAAACTAATAATGCCTCTGAGTATTTTTTATTTTTCAAACTTTGCCACAATAAAATTACTAAGAAAACAGCTGCTGATAATAATAAAATTTGATTGAGTTGTTTATTTTTACCTAAATTCAGATCAAACAGCAAAGCTCGAGCGCGGCTGCTTGTATTTTTTATGACCTCACCGCCGCCTTGCATAAAACTAGCATTCTCATCAGGTGTAAATGTTTCTTCTTCAAATAAAATTTGTTTAAAAGCATTTAAATTGACACCCTGATGTTTAATATCAAATAAGATTAGAGGCGTAAAAGAAGCAATAAAAATTAGCAAGCTTAGCAAGGCCGCTTTCAGTTGCTGGCTGATTTGCACAGAGTTTTTGAGTTTAATGTTCTTGATGAAAGTATAAAGCCAGATGATGGCAGCACTGATTCCGGCTAGCAAGGTAAAGTAATGCAGCTGAATCAAAATACTAAAACAGACAGTTGCTAATAACCAAAATTTTGGTTTCTTAATCGCTTTCCAGGTAAAAAAGATCATAAGCAGAGAAAATACTGGAGCTAAATTAGGATTCCAGCTAAAGCGGCTCAGATCAATCGCCGCACTTGAGAAGGCCAAAAAGAAACTGCTCAATAAGCCCACTGTTGGAGAAAACATTTTTTTGCCGGCATGATAGAGCAGAAAGACCGCTAGTGTATTAAAAATGGCGACTGCATAGACCGGACCGAGCGGGCTGGGGTAAGACAACCATAAAAAGGGCAGCATAAAGTAATAATAAAATGGCCCTAGGTACATATTACCAACGCTGGTCACAGGGCCGATAAAAACCGGATCTTTTTCCTTGAGCATTCTTGCTACCACCAAAGCATCGCGGCCCTGATCACCCAGAAACATAACAGTATTAGGGATGTTATACAGGCGCAAAAAACCGGCGGTTAAGGTAATTGCAACAGCCAGATACCAATGCCAAGGCTGGTGCGTAAGATAGTTGAAAATAGATTGAATGAGACGTTTGGGCTGCATATCTTTTGTTTTGCTTTAAGCTTATTTCTTTTTCCAAATAAAGAAGTTATAAGCAAAATAGTTCCAGAACATGCCCAAAATAATACCGACGGCTGCGAAAACAGGGCCGGTATCTAAAGGGTAATTAATAACAGGTATGGTAAACAGATCAACTAAGCCAATAAAACGTTCACCCAAGAAAGCGATAATTGTTTGGATGATAATGGACCCGGCTGAAGTAAAATTAAACTGAATAAATTTACCAGGAATTTCAACCGGTTTAAGTTTGCGATCGGAAAAAGTCCAGGCATTGTTTAAGATAAAATTGGCTAGGATTGCCAATTCAATTGAAATTAAATTAACCACCACAAATGGTAAGGGCAGTAGTTGTCTTAGCACTTCTAAACTGACTAATTGGGTGCCGGCTCCAATCGTTCCTACTACTAAAAAACGGAAAATTCTGCTTTGTAAAATTTCTTGCATTCGTACTTTCAGTAAATAAATTAAGTTATTAATAATAAACTCCGGACCAATTTTGCTTTGGCCGGCTACTCGGTCTTTAAAATGAAAAGGAATTTCTACGATTTTAATATCCTTGCGAACGGCCTTATGTAAAAACCCGACTTGGAAAGTGTAACCGCTAAAACGCTGGTCTCTCATTTCAGGACTGATTTGCTGGTAAACTTTTTTAGTAATGGCACGGTAACCGGTGGTCCAGTCTGCAACAGAAAAATTAGTTAAAATGATTTTTATTACCAGGTTGCCAACCACACTTAAGAATTTACGATGCAAGCCCCAATTATCTGGTATGCTGCCGCCGGGAATATAACGAGAGCCGATCACTAATT
>CAZSQY010000052.1:0-3875 GCA_964609285.1 uncultured Pseudomonadales bacterium | reverse complement strand
ATCGTGCGTGGGGCAGCATTTCGCGTTTACCAGAAAAATATCCTCGTATGAGCCGCTTTTATCAAGAGCTTTTATCAGGAGAAGCTGGGTATAAGCTAATGGCTGAGTTTAATTCTTATCCGAGTTTGGAATATCTAGGTATTCCCATTAGCTTAAATGACAGTTGGGCAGAAGAGGCCTTTAGTGTTTATGATCATCCCCAGGTGATGATTTTTGAACTGCAGTAGTTGAATCAGCCTTTTTTTGTAGCACAAAAAAAACAGAGCTTGCTTGTCTCACCTGAGTTTGCGTGGTTTTATTCAAAGCCTTAATCCATGGAGTCAAAGGCCAAAATTGATAAGCATTAGACCAAAGCACCCAGCGTCTAAACAGTTTATAACTAAGCAAAGAGGGGAGAGATAAATAATGCAAAGCCTCCATGATACGACTCTGTTTAGGTGGTAAATAACCAACTTTTTGCTCACACAACAACTGACAATCTTGAAATTTTTCTGTCCAGTCTTCCACCGAAAGTAAGTGTCTATGCTCTTGTTTTTGTCTCAACCATTTTACATAGCATTGGCCGCCTATTTTTTTACCCAACAAAGCCTGTTCCCATTTCTCAGTCATAACAGTGGTTAAAAAATATCCACCTGGTTTGAGCACGCGGCTAATTTCAGAAATTGCCTGGTCTAGATTATCAACATGCTCCAGCACACTATTACTTGCTACACTGTCAAAACTATTATCAGCAAAAGGCAATCGTTCACCATCATAAATTTTAATTTGATTATAAATCATTCCAAATTCAGGTTGTTCAGCTCGACTGCCAGTTATATCAACGCCAACTAGCTCAAGAGGTGGCCCTGGTCTTAAAAGCTCATAGGACAGCAGAGCAAAGAAACCATCACCACAACCAAAATCTAAAACTTTTCCCTGGAGACATCCAGAATATTGCTTAAAAAGATAAGCTTCGTAAGGACGAATTAAGCTATAAAATTTAGGTCGCTCTGACAAAAAGTCTTCAGTCAATTTATCTAAATCTTGATTCATGATAATAACTCCTTAAACAAGTTAATAGTGGGTTGACTAGCAAACATCTGCTTAACTTTAAGTTGTTTTGCAGGACTCTGGAATTTATCAGAATTTTGAATGATTTGCTTGATGGCTTGAGAAAGTTCTTGGGTATCTCTCGGAGCAACAATTAAGCCTATTCCTGTTCGCATCACTAATTGTCGCACTCCGGGGAGATTTGAGGCTATCACTGGCTTACCTGCCAACATAGCTTCTGCCTGCACCATGCCAAATGCTTCAGTTGAGTTAACAGACGGCAAAACTAATAAATCAATTGCTTGATAAAAAGCGCCTAGCTTACCGCCGCTCAAACTGCCCAAAAACCAGTATTTAATACCAGCTTCATCCAGCAGATCTTTGACCAAAGTATAATAAGCACTTTCACCAGCCACTGCCTCACCATAAGGACCAGCTAATACCAAACGCAGTGATCGCTTAGGTTGGTTTGATTGGAGCTGTAACTCATCCAAGGCTCGAATTAAGTAGGTCAAACCTTTTTCGCGTGATACTCGGCCGGCAAAACCGACCCAAATTTCATCATCTTTTTTTTGCAGCAGCTGCTGCAAAAATTTGTTATCTTGTGCCAGCTTTTTGACTGGAGGCAAAGCGTAATGAAACTTGTTTTTAAAGAGTTTACCTGCCCACTGGGCATAAACATAATCAGCCGTATAAGCAATTAAGTCCTCACACAACCACATTTGCAAGTAAAGCGAGATGTTCAACAAGCTCGCAATTAGTTTATTCCACCAGCCTTTATCAAAACGTGGCTGACAATGAAAAATCCCAATTATTTTTTTACCCAGTAACTTGGAGATTAAAGCTAAGGGGAGGCCACCGGCATTGGGCAGGTTGAGAATCACCACATCAGCTTGTCGAGCCTCACGCCAAAAGTGAACCCAAGATCGCAGAGAAATAAAACCTTTAGACAGTCTAAATAAATAAGGCATGCGTATAATTCGAACACCCCGCCGCGTCTCTCGAGTCTCCAAATCTGACTGATGCTTAAAACATAAAACCTTAATTTGATAATTTTTGCTTAAAATTGTCAGCACCTGATCAGGATAGGTGGTAATACCGGATAGATAGGGGTAAAAATAAGTGCCAAAAAATAAAATATTTTTCATTGATGTTAGTGTGTTTAGCCGATTTCTAAGCCCACTAATTTTTATTAGATTTTAAAAACTTGCGCTGCCAAGCAACCAATTCTTCCAAGCCTGACTCAAACTGAACTAGGGGCTTCCAATTTAAAAGTTCTTTTAATTTATAGTTATCTGATACAAACCACAATTGATCGCCCAAACGCGCCTCATCAAACTTAACCTTAACCGAAGTTTGGGCCGCCTGTTCCAACAAATCTAGCACCTGTAATAAAGAATAAGCATTATCCGGGCCGCCGCCAATGTTAAAAACTTCTCCCTGCACTTTTGCAATCTGCTCATGAGATAACTGGTAAGCTCGAGCCAAATCATCAACAAATAATAAATCCCTGACTTGATAACCATCACCAAAAATCGTGATTGGCCTGCCGCTTAAAATCTGTTTGGAAAAATGCGCCACCCAACCCTGATCTTCCACCCCCATCTGGTGAGGACCATAAATACACGACTGTCTTAACACTACCGTCTTTAAATTGTAATTGCGTGCATAGTCTAAAAAATACTGATCCAAAGCGCCTTTGGAACAACCATAGGGTGAAATAAATTTGAGCTGTTCTTGTTCATTCACTCCACAAGACGCTGTTAAATTAATATATTTTTGCTTAGTTTTATCTTTTTTTAACTGATGATGGTTTAAGTCACCATAAACCTTATTGGTCGAAGCAAAAATTAAGGTCGCTTCTGGGTTATGTGCGTGCACCAACTCCAGCAAACTAAAACCTGCTATTAAATTATTCTCAAAGTCATGTTGAGGATCTTTAATCGAATGGGTAACAGCCGTCTGTCCTGCCAAATGCAAAATTAAGTCTGCTTCTTGCAAGGCTTGCAGCGCTGCCTGATTTTTCTCGATATTTTGAACTTTGTCTTGAATAATCTGAATTTGAGGAAAATTTTGTTGTAAAAATTGGGCATTGTGCTCAACACCAAAACGGCTAAAGTCATCTAATAAAACTAAATCATGACCTTGTTGGGCAAACCAAAGAGCACAGTTGGTGCCAATAAAACCAACTCCACCGGTAATGAAAATCTTCATTGTGCTTGGATTAAATTTTCTAAATGATCAAGAGCTGCATTCAAACGTAAAAACTTTTGCGGATATTCCTGCTTGCTATCAAACAAGTTGCTAATCCAAAAAACTTTACATTCCGGCAGCCGGCTAATTAAATATCTTACAATATCCCAATTATCCTCAATAAACACATCTAAATCCAATTCTTTTATCATACGCTCTTTAAACTGATGAGGCTGTTCGTTTTTCAAGTTCAAATGAGTACTGATAAACAAATCATCGGCCTTCATCCGTTTTTTCCAACGTAAAAAATCTTGGTTCAAATGAGCAAAACGGCCAGTGATTAAATAGGGTTCAATTAAGTTTTGTTTTTTAAGCTGAGCAATGCGTTTGTAGCCAGGAGCTAGAAAAAGACTGGACCAATGGAACATTTCCCATATAATCTCTTCCCATCTTTTCTGCGGCACGTAAAACTCTAACTCTTTGCGTTCAATACAAATTTGCTTTTTTTTAAGCAAAGCAATTAAGGGTCGAATCATACGGGCGGGGTTGTAAAGCAAGACCCCGTCCAGATCAAAACCAACTTTAAGTGAAGAAGAGTTTAACTGAGTCATAGGCATTGATTATATAAGTTAGTCTGCTTCTAAACAAACTTG
>CAZSQY010000051.1:0-3913 GCA_964609285.1 uncultured Pseudomonadales bacterium | reverse complement strand
CATGAGATTGATGCTTGCACTGGAGCAGCCATGTTGGTTCGAACTAAATATATGCATGAAATTGGCTATTTAGATGAACGCTTTTTTATGTATGCTGAAGATTTGGATTGGTGCAAACGTTTTCGAGATGCGGGTTATAAAATAATTTATTTGCCTCAGGCTGAAATTGTTCATCATAAATATAAATCAGGGATTAAAACCGAATCGAATATTACTTCCATTCAAGCTCGACGCCATTTTTACGACACAATGCTGCAATACTATGACAAGCACTATCGGGATCAATATCCCGCTTTTATCCGCTGGCTAACCCGTTTGTTTATTTTTATCAAAAAGGGAGGTATGTGAAATTAGCAGCACAAACCTCATCAAACAAAACTGTGACTATCGGCATCGACGCCCGCTTATCAGGCTCACGGCACGCCGGTATTGGCCGCTACATCGAAAACCTTTTACTTGAACTGCCTCAGGCTCAAAAAAAACTGCAGCAAAACAATAACTTAACCAGACAAGTTAATTGGGTTTATTTTTTTTATGATAGACAGCAAGCAGCAGCGCTGCAAAAAGCTTTGGAGAATTATTCCAACATCAGATTTGTTTATACCGCCATCCGGCACTACTCCTTAGCAGAACAGTTTAAATGGCCCTTGATTTTAAAAAAATATAAACTTGACCTGCTGCATGTACCGCACTTTAATATCCCCTTATTTTACAGAGGTAAGCTTGTTATTACGATTCACGATTTATTGTGGCACCAACAGATTGGTCCTCAGGCAACAACTTTACCCAGTTGGAAATACTATCTAAAGTACCTGGCTTACCGACTCATTACTCGCAAAGCAGTTAAGCGGGCCGGTAAGATTTTCGTCCCGGCTAAGGTGGTTAAGAAAACTTTACTCGAATATTTTTCAAGACAAAAATCTAAAATTGTTGTAACTGTCGAAGGCATCAGTCATCATTTTTTAAAAACCTATCAGATCAATCAGCCAAATCCGAGTCAAGTTTGGAAGAGATCAAGAAACAACCAGTTAATTTATGTAGGGTCACTTTACCCTCATAAAAATATTGAATTGGTTTTAAAAGCACTACAGCAAAAAAAAGATCTAAACCTGTTGATAGTCTGTTCTCGCAATGTTTTTATGGACCGCACTCAAAAACTAGTACAAGAATTGGGTTTAGAAAAACAGGTAACTTTCGCCGGTTATTTATCCGATCAAAAACTAATAGAAAAAATTGAGTTATCTCAAGCTTTAGTCCAGCCATCTAAATCCGAAGGTTTTGGTTTAACAGGAGTTGAGGCCATGGCTTGTGGAACCCCGGTTTTGGCTTCAGATATCCCTGTATTTCATGAAATCTATCAACAAGCTCCAATTTATTTTGATCCCAATCAAGTTGAATCTTTGTTAAATGCTTATCAACAACTGCAAGATTCGTCATTAGTCAAACAAAAAATTCAACAAGGATTCGAGGTTGTTAAAAAATATCGCTGGGATAAAATGGCTCAAACGATTTTTGAGGAATATCAACAAATAGTTTAGAAACCTTGTCAAGTGACTCACATCAAACCTTTTACTCAAGACCAAATCAAAACTGCTCTAGTTTATGACCGTGTTAACACCCGCTATGGCGGAGCAGAGCAGGTAATTTTAGCTTTAAATCAACTTTTTCCTGATGCGCCCCTCTATACTTCAGTTTATGATGCCAAACAGGCCTTATGGGCTCAGGATTTAACAGTCAAAACTAGTTTTTTGCAAAAATTACCCAGAGCAAAACAAAATCATCGGGTCTATGTGCCCCTCATGCCTTTGGCTTTTGAGCAATTAGATTTAAGTAATTTTGAATTGATCATTTCTGTGACCAGTGCTGAAGCCAAAGGAGTGATTACCAAACCCGAACAAACTCATTTGTGCTATTTACTCAGTCCGCCCCGATACCTTTACTCACATCAGCAGGAATATTTACAGTCGCGTCCTTTTTTAAATTTTTTCGGCATTAATTTAGTTACCCAACAACTTTTAAATTATTTAGAATGGTGGGATCAAGCTGCTATTCATCGTCCGGATTACGTCATTCCCTTATCAAAAGTCATTCAACAACGGGTTAAAACCTATTATGATCTTGAAACCCTGGAACCAATCTATCCACCGATAGATGTGCCGGACACTCAGCAAACAGCTTCTTTAGCAAAACTCAAACTACCCAAAAACTTTAACTTAGTAGTGAGCCGGCTGGTTCCTTACAAAAAAATTGATTTAGCCATACGAGCTAGTCAGAAATTAGAACAACCTCTAGTTATTGTCGGTGCCGGACCCCAATTGCGCCACCTGACTCAATTAGCTTACCCTCACAAGACTCCTATTATATTTTTAGGAGCTCAGCCTCAAGAGATAGTTAACAGTCTTTTGGCTCAGGCTAAACTGCTCCTATCACCGGGGCAAGACGATTTTGGTCTTGTTGCCCTACAGGCAAATCTACAAGGAACGCCGGCGGTGATTAACGCTGAGAGTGGAGTTTCAGAAATTTTAATTGACGAGGTGGGTGGAGTGAAACTGCCTAGCTTGTCTGTAACATCTTTAGAAAGAGCTATTCAAAGAGCAGACCATCTGGATTTCAAATCAGATATAATGAAGCAGGTTGCTCAAAGACATACCACGCAGGAGTTTTTAATAAATTTTAAAAATGTAGTACAAACAACCTTAGATCTAAAAAATAAAAACTAATCCTATGAAAAATAATTCCCATGTCTACGCTGTGATCTTAGCTGGTGGAGGAGGAACCAGACTTTGGCCTAAATCCAGAAATAAAACTCCTAAACAGTTTTTAAAATTGACCAGTGATAAAACCATGGTACAAGTAGCGGCAGATCGCATCCATCGCCTAGTTGATTGGGATCGCATGATTGTAGTGACCAACAAACTTTACGCTGATGATATTAAAGAGCAACTACCAAAAATTCCTGAAAAAAACATTATTTCTGAGCCGGCCAAGCGCGACACAGCCCTTGCCATGCTGGTGGGAGCTCTGTATGCAAAATCCTTAGATCCGGAAGCTGTCATTATGAACGCTGCCTCAGATCATGTAGTTGTAGATGACAATGAGTTTGTAAGAGTCATGAAGCGGGCGGTTGAAGTGGCGGCTGAGAATGATTACTTGGTTACAATTGGCATTACCCCCACCGAACCCAACACTGGTTTTGGTTATATTAAAGCAGGTGATGATTTAGAACGGCTTAACCATGGCCTCTCTTTGTTTAAAGTTGACAACTTTACTGAAAAGCCCAACCGACCAACAGCTATTGGTTATATTTCCACAGGCAAATATTTTTGGAACGCCAACATGTATGTGTGGACAGCTCAATCCCTACAAAAATCTTTTAAAAAGCACATGCCGAAGATGTATGAGCAAACTAAAGATTTAGAACATAAATCCTGGCAGGATTTTCATCAGGCGCTGCCTGCAATTTATGAAAAAGCTGATAAAATTTCAATTGATTATGCCATCAGCGAAAAAGCTGATAATTTGGTTTTAATACCCGGAGATTTTGGTTGGAACGATGTTGGTTATTGGAAAGTGGTTTATGAACTTGGGGAAAAGGATGAGCGCGGCAATGTGGTTATTAATCAAAAACAAGATGTTCATACTTTAGCTGTCGAGTCAGAGCGCAATTTAGTACACACCAATAATCGCATGGTTGCTTTGCTGGGCATCAATGACATGATTGTAGTTGATACTGATGAAATTTTGTTAATTGCTCCTCGAGAAAAAAGCCAAGAAGTAAAAAAGTTGGTTAATAAGCTCAAAGAAGACGGCAATGATGAGTATTTATAACATTCAGCTTGTCTCTTAGGTTTATACTTATGACTTACGAACAACAAAAACGAATTCTGGATTTGGTGGTAGCCGTCGGCTTATT
>CAZSQY010000050.1:0-4265 GCA_964609285.1 uncultured Pseudomonadales bacterium | reverse complement strand
GAAGGTTTTAAATTGAACTATCTGACGATGTTCTCTTCATTTTTTAAAGAGCGATCAGAAATAAATTTCTGTCTGCTGTCTCCTAATTTTGCGAGGCAGTCTCAGCGCCTGAGATGGCCCGCGAAGCGGGAACAACTCAAGGGCTGCGAACAACGCAGCAAAATTAGAGCAGCCGTGTGGACCTGGGGAGATTCGAACTCCCGATCTCTTCGTTGCAAACGAAGCGCTCTAACCAACTAAGCCACAGGCCCGAAAAAACCAAACTTGTTTTAAACAGCCTGAAGCCCTAAGTCCTTTATCAAAAATGTTAAAGTTAAATAGCTAAACTTAGGACCCTGCTGTCAGCAACATGAATTCTGATCAGTCGGACCCAATATTATACACACAAAAATCAATTAGATAAATAGATTTTTGCAAAGTCAGCTATTTAAAATTCGGAGGGAATCATACCAGGGTATGATTGTCGCGGGAATGTTATTTTAATCTAAATATATTATATATGATTTACTTAAACCCAATCAAGCTTAAAACTTTAATGAAAATGCAGGATTATACAAAAATTGGGCTAAAAAGCAGCAGCTACACTTCTTTATCTAAATTTATTCCCAGCTTTTCAATAACTGCTTTATTTTCTAAAGCTTTTTCTTCACCTAAAGGCCCTTGAGTTTGATAAACAAACTGCAGCTCATTCTTGGTCATATTCTGATAAAACTCAACTTGCTGCATAATGCATTTTTTAACCACCTCAAAATCAACTTCGCTTACCCAATCTGCAGAGATCAAATATTGGCCAAGGTTATAGGTTTGTTCACCGCCGCCAAAAGTAAAACAAATTTTATTAGCTAAATGAATTCCTTTTGGTCGTACCATATGACCTTTAATGTCGTGGTCAATTTCTTGAGGGTCTTCAAAAGGTAAAAAACCGGCATAAAGCAAGTCTTCTGCTTCTGCCAAAGCTTGAATGTGTTGCTGCGCCATAGCATCAACTTGTTCCCATTCATCTAATCCAAGTTTTTGCTTCATCCAGGCACTTTGGGCAGTTGATGCAATGCGAATTTTGTGCTCAAGTATCTTTTTTAATACTTCTATAGCCTCGGAAAAGCCCTCTAGCTCATATCCAGCCCCGGCAAAACCTAAACGAATGCCCTCGTTGATTTGCACCCCTTCATCACCATCAGTAATTACATAACGCTGTGGATGTAGTTCATCGGCCATTAAAAAACTCCTTATTACCTTATTAAATTTAATTAACTGTTTTCAACCATAGCTTGGACAGCTTGCAAATATTGCTGCATTTCCTGTTCAACCTTTTCCCAATCCCCATTAACTTCGCGAATTGCGTTAAAAAGCAGCTCCATATCAATGAGAAGTTGGTCATCAGTTACGATCATTCTTTGCTTTGCCATGCATGTATTATAACACGACTTGAGAAATCAAGGCAGGGAGATAAGCTGGACCTCTCAAACAAACATCAGCATCACACAAATAATAGCTAAAAATACTATTTATAACCCATGGGCACTTCTGTCAGTACCATGCTAAGACTCATGCGGCGTTTTTCTGGATCTATACTGTCAACGTTAACTGTGACCTCGTCACCTTTTTGCAGCTGCACATCAGAGCCTAGTTTGCTTGAATGAATCAGGCCATCGACTCCAGGCATGACATCTACAAAAGCACCAAATGGTTCAATGCGTGAAATTTTACCAGTAAAAGTTGTTCCGGCCGGGTAGTCTTCAGCCACCTTTTTCCAAGGATCTCGTTTTAAACGCTTAATCGATAAATTGAGTTTACCTGATTTTTCATCAACGCCCAGCACCTTAACCAGCACACGATCTCCTACTTGATGGTAGTTCTTAGGATGATCAACTTTTTCCCAACTAATCTCTGAAATGTGAATTAGGCCCTCAACATAGCCAATGTCTTCCGAGGGCAGCTCGTTTTTACCCCGATGCTCTGGCTTTAATTCGCCTTCTTCAACTTTGTCACTCAAATCACTGCTATCAATTGGCACCTCAACCGTCATGAACAAACCAAACGACTTAACTCCGGAAATTACACCTTCATAAACATTACCTTCTTCAACTGCGGATAAAGCCTGACGACTCTGAGATAATTGCTTTTCTTCGCTCACGTGTCTTTCGGAAAAAATTAAGCGATTACGCTCCCTATCGACTTCAATCGCCCGCACTGCAAACTTTTTACCCTTAAGATCATTTAAGTGGTCTAGGTAGCGGCGGCTAAATTGACTAGAAGGTACAAAGCCTCTGACGCCATTAACCAAAACTATTAATCCGCCTTTATTAACCTCAATGCCCTTGGCTTCCAACTTAATTTCATTTTCTAAAGCTTGTTCAAAATATTCCCATTTGGCATCGCTGGCTGCACCCTTAAGACTTAAAAGTACTTGACCGCGATTGTTCTCAACAGAAATAACGGTAGCATCAAGGCTGTCACCCACTTCCAGGTCATCAATATAATCCTGAGCAAAATCAAACTCCTGTTCAGCCACTACGCCAAAACTCTTGGCGTTAATGTCTAATTTCAGCATGTTATCTGTCTTTTCTATAATGACACCCTTAATCTTTTCACCTTTATGAGGCACAACCGGCTCGTAGCCGGTCATTTCCATTAATTCCTCCATTGACTGAGGCTTGGGACCGCTTTCTTCTTCTTTTGGAGTTGCTTTCTTGGGTGTTTTTTTCTTTTTAGAAGTTTTAGCTTCTGTTTTTTCTTCTTTATCTTTCTCTACCTCTTCATCTTTTTCTTTCTTTACGACCTTTTCTGACTTTTTTTTGTCAGACTTTACTTTCTTTTTCTTGGTCTTATCAGCTTTTTCACCAGTTTTTTTAGCTGATTTAGCTTTCTTTGATGTCTTTTTAGAAGATTTTGTAGATTTTTTTGAAGTCTTCTTAGCTTCTTTTTTCTCTTTCTTTTGAGTTTTCTTTTTTGAGTTGGTTTTATTAGTTTGTTTTTTCTTATTCTTATCTGCTTTTTTTTCCTGTTTTTTCTCTTGTTTCTCTTCCTCTTTTTTACTTTTTGCCATAATTATTAATACTCCTTTCTTAGAGTTCGTGAATTATAGCACAGGATCAATATTCGAGGAAGGATGGGTGCAGGTCGGCAAAAGCACTACTATTTATAGGTTATAGGTACAATTGATTGATGGTTGTTTATTTCCGAACTGAACTTATATACATTAATATATAGTTAAGAAAGCCGTTAAATAAAAAATAAAGAATTCTTATGCAAATCAGAAATCCCTCTGCCCAAGACATTGCCAATAAAACGGTATTGGTACGAACCGATTACAACGTACCCTTGGAAAAAAGTGAGGAACAAATGCAGGTAAAGGAAGGTCAAAGAATTCTTGACTCTCTGCCTTTAATTAAATTTTTGCAAGAAAATAACTGCCGCATTATTTTAATGTCTCACTTAGGCAGACCGGGCGGCAAGGTTGAACCCAAGCTCAGCCTTGAACCAGTAGCGCGCTATCTCAAAGAAGAACATAAGATGCTGCTTAAATTTGTTGATCAAACTGTGGGTGAAAAAGTGCAAGCAGCTGTTAGCACCCTACAACCCAAAGAAATCTTAATTTTAGAAAACCTGCGTTTTCAGCCAGAAGAAAAGGGGAATGATTCTGAATTTGCTCAGCAGTTAGCTCAGTTAGCCGACCTTTATATAAATGAGGCTTTTTCTGCTTCACACCGCGAACATGCTTCGATAGCTGGAGTACCTCAGCATCTGCCAGCCTACGCCGGCCCGCATTTACAAAAAGAGGTTGAGAATCTTGAGCGGCTGATGTCAAATCCAGCTCACCCGTTTGTGATGGTAATTGGCGGCGCTAAAATCTCGGATAAAGTTGAGGCCGTCCAAAATCTAGACGAAGTGGCTGACATTGTTTTGGTTGGCGGCGGTGTGGCTAATAATTTCTTAAAAGCCGGGGGCATTGAGACTCACAAATCGTATTTAGAAGAAAGCAATAATGGCAATGACAAGAAAGAGATTGATTACGTTGAAATGGCAGAAAAATTGATTGAAGAAAACAAAACCGAGCGAGTCTTAAAAGACGGCTATATTCCTTTGCCAAAAATTCTGGCTCCGATTGATGTGGTGGCGGCGCCGGACAAGGACTCAACTGAAACAGAGATTATTAGTTTAGCTCAAGGCATGGCAGACACGCCCGACGACAAAGACCTAATGTATCTTGATATTGGACCACGCACTATTCAGCTTTTTACTGATTTAATTTTGCAAGCCAAAAC
>CAZSQY010000049.1:0-4942 GCA_964609285.1 uncultured Pseudomonadales bacterium | reverse complement strand
ACCGGCGGAGCAGGTTTTATTGCTTCGCATGTAGTTGATTTATATGTTGAGAATGGTCATGAGGTGGCGGTGCTGGACAATCTTTCAACCGGCAAACAAGAATTTGTCAATGATCAAGCTAAGTTTTTTAAGGCTGATATTTGTGATGAAGACGAAGTAGACAGAATTTTAAACACTTTTAAACCGGATGTAATTAATCACCATGCGGCTCATATTCAAGTTGGTTATTCTGTTGAGAACCCACAGTTTGACGCAGAGAATAATATTTTGGGGCTGCTGAATGTTATGCAGACTGCTAAAGAAATCGGAGTTAAGAAAGTGATTATGGCTTCGACCGGCGGTGCTATGTACGGCAATAAACAAACACCGTTTACTGAAGCTATGAAGGAAGAACCGCTGTCGCCTTATGGGGTTTCCAAACGATCCGGTGAGTTGTATTTAAATTACTATCACGAACAGTATGGTATTCCTTATATTGCTTTGCGCTACTCAAATGTTTATGGCCCAAGGCAAAATCCACATGGTGAATCTGGCGTGATCGCGATTTTTAGTGAGATGATTGCTGAAGGCAAACAGCCGATTATTAATGGTGACGGCACCCATACCAGAGATTATGTTTATGTGAGTGATGTGGCGCGAGCTAATTTGGCTGCGCTGGAGTCTGATTTTGTAGGCCCGATTAATATTGGAACCAGGCGTGAGATTGCAACTAACCAAGTTTTTCAACAAGTGGTGGCGGAGTTTAAAGTGGATCTAGAGGAAAAACATGGTCCGGCCAGACCGGGCGAGCAGGTAACCAGTTCGCTGGATTATAGTCGAGCCAAAGAGGTGCTGGGCTGGAAGCCAAGTGTGAAGTTTGAGCAAGGTGTGAAAAAAGTGGTGGAGTGGTATACAAGCTTACCAACTAATTCTAATTTAAGTTAAATTCAATCAAATGAACATTTTTTATTCTGCTTTATATATTTTAAGCATGCTGCTAATGAGCTTGGAACTTATTATTTCGAATGGTTTTGTGAAAAATCATCTTGGCTTGGACTTGTGGTTAATTGTCATTGCCATTATTGCATTTGGTGCCTTTTATAAATTGGTGGCCTCTAAGGTTTCTAGTAAATTGATGGTAGAAAAAATAAATAACCAAATTGTTTTGCCGCTTACTGCCTTTTTTACTATTGGTTTGTTTGCAATAGAATCTTATACTTATCCCAATTTTATAAATTCTTCTTTTGGGATTAATCATTTTGTATTAGCTATTACGTTATTATTTACATACAGTATTTATATATTTTCTCTTTCTAAGCAAGTTATTCAAAAAAAATGGCAGACAATTTTCTTTTTTGGATTTTTAATATTTTGTTTTTATGTATATATTCACCATAATTTTATTTTTAGAGATTTAAGCTACAACGGAGGAGGCCACGACGACGACAACTTCATGGAGTGGCTGCAAGTAGGCATTGTATTTTTTGGATCAATCGTTTCCTTTTTACAGGCCTTTAAAGCAAGAAAAAAACCTCTGGTTACAGTAGCATATATATTTTCTGGATTATTATTTTTATTTTTATTGGGCGAAGAGATTTCATGGGGTGAACGTTTTCTGTCACTTTCTATAGAATTGGGTAAAGAAAATTATCAAAATGAGCTTAATTTGCATAATCGCGAAGGTTTAAACGAGCTATTTGCCTTAATGTATTATGTGATGTTTTTGTACGCATTTATTAGCTGGCGCATTAGGTTAAGGGCATTAAAGACTAATAAAATAAAAAAAAGATTTGTTCAATGGTGGCAGTTGCTAACTTTTCAAAAAAGAGAGATGATTTATTTTATACCAACAGTAGTTATTAACCCATATTTAGACCGCTCTTTGATACCCAATATTGGCTCAGTTTTAGATTTATATAACATGTTAGGAATCATTCCGGACTTTTATAAAACACTTACTTTTGCCGCATTCTGGAGAGAAACGTTTGAAGTTTTGTTCTATCTAGGTCTATTTTTACATTTTTGGAATATCTATCGTGAAAATCATTACAAGCTCAAAAAATTTAATAACGAGAGCTAAATACACTGCTTGTTAAATTTCAGTCGATCAATCAGTAAATTTTTGTAGTTCTTCTACAAGCTCGCTCAGAACTTTATCCCTACCTTCAAATTTTTGCCTAAGTTGCAGCTGCCAAATAATAGATCTTATGTTAGTTTGCAACAATGATTTACTAGAAATCTTGATAAACTCCGGCAAACTGAATTCGTCTAATTGGCGCGCTAGTTTCCAAATCCTAACTAATTCAGAAATATTGGCTTGTTCTGCCGCTCGGGCAAAGTAACGAGCGGCGACCACCAGGCTTTCAGCATTATCAGGCCTCTGTTCTGACCAATAATCATCAAATACTCGCTTCACTCTGTCAAAATCAAAGTCATTTTCAATGATGTAAATTAAATAGGCTCTGGAGTCTGGTTCTTGAGCTAGAGTCAACAAAATATTAGTTTTTAAGGCTTCGAGGTTTTCGTTTGGTAGAAGTGTTTCTAAATACTGCACAAGCAAAAAGAGTTGTCGTGAAGACTCAGATGCCACCTCAGGATAGTGAATATTTGTGTTATTAGAGATAGCTGCGTAATTTGGTAAATGCTGAAGAGCCAGTTTAATGTTTGCTTCCAGTTCAGAGTGTTGAGGTTTTGTTTTTTTGAGTAATTCAGACAGACTAATAGTTAATACCAGCATGGCTAAACGCTGCTGGAATTCGGGCCCACCAAAATCACTGCTTAGTTTTTCTACAGCTTCTTTTAAAGCAATTTTTTTACTTGATTCTTGTAAGGCTAAAATGTATTCAAAAAAATTCTTTTCATAAGCCGTGAGATTTATTTGCTTTTTCTCGGGGGATTGGTTTGACATTTTATATAATTATTTTTATAAATAAAGATATCTTATTATATCAAAAAATTATTAGTCAACCTATGTTATATCGAGATTTTTTTTATTGATTGATGCATCAATTGCAAAAAATGATATAATGCGTAATTGATATGCCAAAAGAACTATATCCAATATTTGATGCAGCTGCAGAAATTGCACAAACAGAAGAAAAAACTGGGGTAGATTTAAAAGCTCTTAGAGGTACTTTAAGAAGAGAGCTTAAATCGGCTTCAAAAGCTAACAAAGAAGAGCGACTCGAGGCTGACCAAGCTGAATAATTATATATATAGCTACTTACTTGTGTCTCGCTTCATTTATTGCTGGTGTTCTTCTTTAGTAATTTCTGGATTCTGGATCTAAGATCTTAAAATACTCAGGAATAAATTTTTTGTTTCTGATATTAAATTTTTTAGTAATTTCTTCCATTATAATAAACCCATGGCAACCATTCTTGTAACAGGCTGTGCCGGTTTTATTGGCTCGCACACGACTAAAGCTTTACTTAAAAAGGGCTATAAAGTGATTGGAGTTGATAATTTAAACGATTACTACAACCCGGCCTGGAAACAACGAAATTTAAAGGAGTTTGAGCATGAGGACAATTTTACTTTTAATCGCATTGATATCACTTATAAAAAAGGCCTGGAAAAACTATTTAGACAAGCGCAAGAACAAGGGCAAAAAATAGACAAGATTTTGCATTTAGCGGCTCGGGCCGGAGTACGGCCGTCAATTGAGCAGCCGCTTTTGTATGAAAAAGTGAATGTGGGCGGGACCTTAAATTTACTGGAGTCAGCCAGAGAATACCAGGTGCCTCATTTTATCTTTGCTTCATCCTCCAGCGTTTACGGCAATCAACACAAAATACCTTTTAGCGAAACTGATCCGGTGAACAAGCCGGTCAGTCCTTATGCTGCTACCAAAAAAGCAGGAGAGATGCTGTGTTATACATATTCTCATCTTTATGACATCAAAACCAGCTGCCTGCGGTTTTTTACAGTTTATGGCCCGGCGGGACGACCGGACATGGCGCCGTATTTGTTTACCAAAGCGATTTTAAGCGATAAGCCAATTAACAAATTTGGCGACGGCACCACCAAGCGCGACTACACTTATATAGATGATATTGTGACAGGTGTGCTGGCAGCAGTAGATAAGCCGTTTGAGTTTGAGATTATAAATCTAGGTAATAATCAGCCGGTCAGTTTAAATGAGTTTATTGCCTTACTAGAGGAAATAACCGGCAAGACTGCCAAGATTAACCAAATGGGCATGCAGCCGGGTGATGTGGAGATAACATATGCCGATATCTCCAAGGCGCAAAAAATGCTGGGTTATGAGCCTAAGACGAGTTTTAAAAATGGCTTAACTAGGTTTGTAGAATGGTATCAGCAACATCGATTATAATTACAGTAGTGAGTTGTTAAACTTAACTTTAATCTGTAGTTTTAAGCAACATTAATTATTTTTTTAATATGAACACACCCCAAGCTTTTCCCAACCAAGGCCAAGTTCAAGATCAATCTCAAAAGCAGCCGTTGCAGCAAACAAACCAGCCGGAACAGAGCGGCCGGCAGCAGGGAGCCAGCTGGATTTTAGTAGTGATTATAGTTTTTTTACTGAGTGCGGTCGGTTATTTGGCTTATACCAATCTGCGGTTAACTGATAAGCTGGATGACACTTCTACAGAGCCGCAGTCAGCAGAGACAGAGCCAAGCCAGCCGCTAAGCGATACCCAGCCGCAAGAATCAACAGGCAGTGCTGTTGAAACAGTTGAGGCTGCTGAATCTTATAGCGAACCGGCCGGAGATGGGGTGCTGCGCTATGTCTCACCAAGATTAGGGGTGTCTTTTAAGCATCAGGAGACTGTGCAGCTGGGGCAGACAACTCAAGAGTTTGAGGTGACTGAAACCGGTGACAAGATTTATATTCATGACAGCAACTTGGTTGATGAAACCGGAGAACCGATATTGGGAGCTAAGTATGTGGAGGTGTTTGATAAAAGTCCGCAGTTAACTTTAAATCAAGCTATAA
>CAZSQY010000048.1:0-4953 GCA_964609285.1 uncultured Pseudomonadales bacterium | reverse complement strand
ATCCGCCAGATCCGCGAAGACGAGAAAGAAATTTACAACAGTGTAGTTAATCATCCTACCCAAACCTGGGAATGGGGAGAGTTTAGAAAAAAAACCGGCAAAAAAGTTGAAAGAATCGGTTTTTTTGAAAAAGGAGAAATTCAGCAGGCCTTAACTGCCACTTTTCATCCTTTACCAAAATTTGAACAATATTCAGTTGGCTATTGCCCCCGTGCCTTTAATCCCGATGAAGATCAGCTTGCAGCCCTGAAACAGATCGGCGAACAACATAATGCAGTCTTTATCAAGCTTGAGCCTAATGTAGCAGTGCCAGTCGAAAACACAGCGGAGCTGAAACCAGTGGCCAAATTTTTAAGTGATCACGACTGCCAAGTGGGCCGACCCTTTTTTGCTAAATATACTTATTTCGTTGATTTATCAAAAACAGAAAAAGAATTGTTCTCTAACCTAGATAGTAAAACCCGCTACAACGTGCGCCTGGCAGGAAAAAAAGACGTAAAGATTGTAGAGAACAGCTCGCAAGACGGCCTAAAAATTTATCTAAAAATTTTACAAGAAACCCTAGATCGCCAGGGTTTTTATTTACATTCTCCTGAATACTTTAAAAAAATGTGGCAAACTTTGCAGGGATCAGACATCATACACATCTTCCACGCCATGTATGACGACACCCCTTTAGTGTCTTGGATCATATTTAAATGGAACGACATGGTTTATTATCCCTATGGAGCTTCGCGCGATATCCACCGCGAAGTCATGGCCAGCAACTTAATGATGTGGGAAATGATTATGTGGGCCAAAAAGCAAGGAGCTAAAACTTTTGACATGTGGGGGTCTTTGGGACCAGATGCTGATGCCAAAGATGCCTGGTATGGCTTTCATCGCTTTAAAAAAAGTTACGGCGGTGAGCATATGCGTTTTGTGGGGACTTTTGATTTAGTTTTGCAAGAACCGCATTATAAAATCTTTAGCATAGCTGATGACTTAAGATGGAAATTTTTAAGAATTAAAAGCAAATTTACGAGCTAAACTTAATTCAAATTCAACAGTATTAATTAATTATTAAATACAACAAAAATCACAAAGGATTTTATGACCAAAAAACGTTTTGACCGCATTATGCTCAAAGTTGGAGGAGAAGCTTTGCTGGGTAAAAGAGAGTATGGGATTGACCCTGATGCTGCTAAACAAATTGCTCAAAAAATCAAAGCAATTTATACCAAACATGTGCAGATAGCGATCGTGATTGGAGGAGGCAATATTTTCCGAGGGGTAGCTGGCGCTAAAAAAGGCATGGGTAGGGCTACTGCTGATTATATTGGCATGCTAGCCACAGTCATGAATGGCTTAGCTTTACAAGATGCACTAGAAGCGGCAGGTATTCCCAGCCGATTACAATCCGCTCTAGATATGCCGGCTGTAGCAGAACCTTTTATTAGACGTAAAGCCATCAGACATATGCAAAAAGGGCGGGTTGTTATTTTATCAGCCGGAACTGGTTTGCCTTATGTCACCACTGACACCGGTGCTGCCTTACATGCTTTAGAATTAAACTGCGATGTTTTAATGAAAGCCACTAAAGTAGACGGTATTTATGACAAAGATCCTATGAAGCATAAAAATGCTAAACGCTATAAAACCTTACGTTATCGAGATGCGATAGAACAAGATGCAATTCAAGTTATGGACACTGCTGCTTTGGCCATGGCTAAAGAAAATGACCTACCGGTAATGGTCTTTGGTCTGTTTAAAGGCGATAATTTGGGTCAAGCTGTAGACGGCCGCGACATTGGCACTTATATGAGTAATGAAGTAAAAAGTGAGTTCGCTTAAAACACCTTAGACTTCTGAATTTATTAACTTATTAATCACATAATTATTATGTCAAAAACTTTTGCTATTAATGGCTTTGGCCGCATCGGCCGCACCGCTTTCAGAATTTGGTGGCAGCATCATCAAAATGAACTTGACTTAGTTGCAATCAATACTTCAGGCTCAATGCCTTTAGCCGATTGGGTTCACTTGCTAAAATATGACACCAACTATGGATATTTTAATCCCGGCATTAATTTTGAAGAACATCAGTCAAATCAAGATGTAACTGATGAAGATCCGGTATTAGGCACGCTTAAAATTCAAGATAAAGAAGTGATCGTGACAGCTCAGCGTGATCCTAGCAAGCTTCCTTGGTCCGAACTCGGAGTTCAAGTCATTTTAGAAGCAACAGGGGTTTTCCGGACTGAGGAAAAAGCTTCAATGCATCTAAAGGCCGGAGCACAAAAAGTGTTACTCACAGCTCCAGCCAAAGGCGGCAGTGTCAGCACTTCTGTGATTGGAGTTAATGATTTCGATCCTAACAATAGTATTGTTTCTAATGCTTCCTGTACAACTAATTGTGTAGCTCCAGTCGCTCAGATTATGCATGAAAAGATTGGAGTACTCAAGGCAACTCTAACGACCATTCATTCATACACAGATACACAAAACTTGTTAGATAACTCTATTAAAAAAGATTTACGCCGAGCCCGAGCTGCAGCAGAAAATTTAATTCCCACGACCACGGGAGCAGCTCTTGCTACTACTAAAATCATTCCACAGCTCAAGGGTTTATTTGATGGTCTAGCCATTCGAGTTCCCACACCGGTTGGCTCATTATCAGATATGGTCTTTGTAACCAAAAGAGCAACTTCAGTGGAAGAAGTCAACCAACTGTTTATTGATGCTGCTCAAGCAGAACGCTGGCAGGGTACTCTTGCTGTAACCAAAGAACCAATTGTATCGTCTGATATTGTTGGTCGGTCTGAAGCATCGATTGTAGACCTCAACTTTACTCAAGTCATAGATGGAGATCTAGTGAAAATCTTTAGTTGGTATGACAATGAGTGGGGCTACTGCAGTCAGCTGCTTAGACAATTAAAGCGTCTTGAGTTTTAAATCCTGAATAAATCAGGTCTTAGTCAATCTTTGATCTTCAATTTTCGGGTTGAGTTTGGTTAATAAATTGGCTACAGTGTAAGCTGAGTCATGATCAAAATTCTACATACAGCCGATATTCATTTACAGGAAGTGGGGGATGAGCGCTGGCAAGCTTTAGAAGAAGTACTTTCTACGGCTCAGCAAGAGAAAGTCGATTTAGTTACTATTGCTGGCGATTTATTTGATCAAAATTTTGATGCTCACCAAGCCCGTGATGCTTTGCGCGGCCTATTTTCTCAACAAGATTATCAAATTATTTTATTACCCGGCAACCATGACAGCCGCTCTTATCAACAAACTTTTTACTTTGGTGATAATGTCACCTTAATTAATGATTTTAAAAAAATTCATAAGATCAAAGATGTTGCTTTTGCAGGCATTCCTTTTGAACCATTAAATGGGCAGGAATTGCTGCAACGCCTGGAATTTATTAATGATCAACTGGATGAAAAAAGCATTAATGTTTTATTGTTTCATGGAGAATTAACTGATTTATTTTTTAGTCAGCGTGATTTTGGTGATGAGGGTGAAAAGCGGTATTTACCTCTCAAACTTAATCTGTTGGCTGACACCAAATTTGACTATATTTTGGCCGGCCATTTTCACACCAATTTTGTGCGTCAGCCTTTACCCAACCAGCGGCTTAAGCAGGGTGGTTTTTTTGTTTATCCCGGATCACCGGTCTCAATTACCACCAAAGAAACCGGCCAACGCTCAGTGGCCTTAATTAAAACTGGTCAAGCTCCACAACAAAAACCAGTCATAACTCATCATTATCAAGAAATCCTGCTACAGCTTACTCCGGAGGAAAATCGCGCTTGTTTAAACAAGCTAAAAAAACAATTACAAGAACTGCCGCCAAAGGCTGTGGGTTTAATTAAAGTCGATGGCTATTTTGACTCTGAAAAATTAAATTTAACAGAACCACAGCTCAAAAAAGAGATTACTAAGCTGGCAGACAAATACCATAGCCTGTTTAAAACCAAAGATTATCACGTTAAAGAAGTTGGGATCATTTTAAACTCAGGACTGTATCAAACTCTGAGCCAACAGCTACAAGCAAAAGGACTTGAGCCTGACAGACAAAAAAAATTGGAAAAAATAATAATTCAAGCCATGGCGCAAGTTAATGCCTAACTATTAAATGAGAATCAAACAGTTATACATCAAAGACTACCAAGCGATCAAAAATCAAGAGCATGAATTTGCTCCTGGTTTTAATTTATTTTACGGACCCAACGAGCAAGGCAAAAGCCTTACCTTTGATGCCATGGTTAAGCTCTTATTAGGCAAACATAGCAAGAACTTCGAACTAATCGACCGGGTAGACGAAGACCCGGCCAAATACGGCGGCTATGTCACTTTAGAAATCACGCAAAACGGCAAACAGGAAACAGTTAAGCTGCAAGGAGACCCAAACTTAACAGATTTGGTTGGTCTCACTGCTGACGAATGCAAAAATTTATTTTTAATCAGAAACAGTAATTTAGCCATTGGCCAAGATTTTGCCAGCCAAGACCAATTTTATACCAATCTGACTGACCGTTTAACTGGCCTCAAAACTAGTGAAATTGCACAGGTGAAAGCCAAGCTGCGGGATTTAGCTCAAATCACAGATAAAAGCGATAATTTTCAAAATACCCAAGAAACCAATCACTTGCGCCAACGCTTGGAGCAAGCAAAAGCTTTACTCAAAGCAGAAGGCAAACTAAATCAATTAATCAAAAAAGACCAAACAGAAGAGTGGTCAGAGATTGAAGCCAAAACACTAAAAATTAAACAAAGATTAACAGCCGTTGAACAAGAACTGGAACAGCTATCTCTGGCTAAACAAAAAACAGAACACAAGGCTGCTCAGCAGACTTTAAACAAACTTAAGCAAGTACAAACCCAGCTTGAAGAAATGACTGCACTTAATGTTAAGCAAATCGACAAATTTAAAGAAAATCAACAAAGTATTAAGGTTTTAGAAAGTAA
>CAZSQY010000047.1:0-4967 GCA_964609285.1 uncultured Pseudomonadales bacterium | reverse complement strand
GATTTTAAAATTTTAAGAACGCGAATCATAATTATTCCTTTTAAATAATTGGCCATAAATTTGAGAGGGGTGGAAAAAAGCGAATTTAAACAGCCAAAAAAAATCCCACCTGGCTGGTGGGAGTAAAAAACACTTAAATCTAATAATTTTTTGTTGAAGCCACTGCTTTTTAGATTGCTGCCAAATAATTTCAATCCGGCTTAAAAAATCCAAAAAAAAACCGCCCTTTCGGCGGTTACAAAACTCAGCTGGTATAAAAAAATCTAGTGCAGGCACTAGAAAAATCATTAAACCAAAATTGTAAACAACTTGCAAGCAGCAAAAAAGATTTATTCTTGCATAATTACCGCTTTATTCTTGCAAAGCCTGGTAAAACAAAACCAAATGGTCTCTATTCAACCGGCACCCCTGCTTCTTCTCCTAAAAAACTAGTAATTTTTGGGGTTCCCACCAAGCAATCTTTAGCAGCAGTATATAAAAACGGCACACCTGCGCTATTTAAATCACAACTTTGAGCAGCTAACTGCAGCTGCTGATTATATATAGAGTTGGAGTAAACTTCTCTTCTCTCAACAGTCAGCACTTCATCAATTTGATTATCCTCCATCCATTCCAAAACATCATGACAATGAGGACAAGTTTCTTCATAAAATAATATGTGGATGTTATCTACAGTCTCTTCTGAATTTTGAATTTGCGCAGGAGTGGTAGGATTCACTGTTGGTGAGAGCTCGGCTCTATCTGCAGCTTCTTCAGCTCTAGCCCCAGCCACCCGGGCCTGATCTACACCGTCCAGCTTATCAGACTCTTCCATTTCTACTACTTGCTGCACATCGGATGAATTTTTGCTGCTACGTCTAATCACAATCACTAAACCCAGTATTAAAACACTGGCAGCCAGTAAAAACAAAATAAGTTGATTTCTTTTCATTTTAAACCCATCTTTAATTGATACGCCCTGCATCACTTGCAAAGTGGCTTGATTATAATTGCGTCAAATTCTTAGTTCAAGTTTTGTATTTGTTATACAAAAAATTAGCGAGAAGCAACGCTAAATTGCTTCTCGCTGTCTAAAAAACCTTCCAAATTACTCCATTGATTCGCTTTGAGACTGAATTTCTCCCATCGCCAATAAACTTGTAATGGCCGCCAGCCCCACCAAAACATAAACCATTCTAGATAATAAACTCATCTCGCCAAAAAGAGTGGCTACTAAATCAAAATCAAGTAATCCAACCAAACCCCAATTCAGTCCTCCCACAATCAGCAAAATTTGTGATAATAGTTTAATAGGTGATTGTTTCATATAACTCCTTTCACCTCATAATAAATACTAATTATTAATCTAAACGATTATTGTTAAATTTCAGTAAGAATTTATACAGACATGAAGCTTGAAAAATCAGTCATTATTGATCTTTTAATTATTTTACTGTCCGTTTGTATTTTTATTTGGTTGAAGCTAGATGGGCTTACGTGGCATTTTGGAGATGGCAATGCCTATTTTTATATGGCCCAACAGCTATTACGGGGTCACTTGCCCTACCGCGATTTTTTATTAGCCGATCCCCCACTCTTAATTTTCCTGCTGGCAGCGGTCAAACTAGTCATCGGTCAGCAAATTGTTTTGTTTCAATGGCTGCCGGTCTTGTTAGAAATTGCTACGAGTGGTGTGCTCTATTTGACCATTAAACCCAAGCTGCCAAACCTAGCCAAGTTTATTCCAGCCATCTACCTTTTCTCCTTTCTCATTTTGTCCACCAGCGATTACTTGACCGGCCTCCATTTCATTAACTTTTTTATCTCTCTAGCTTATTTCTTTCGAAAAAAACCTATTGTTTCCGGAGTTCTGTGGGCTTTAGCCACTCTAATTAAACTTTACGTTATACCGGGCTTTATTGGCTGGATACTTTGGCTAATATTGACTAAAAAAACAGAGCGAGCCAAAAAGACTGCGGTTGTCTATGCAACCACTGGAGCCTTATTTATGTTGCCATTTTTAATTATTGTGCCCCAGTCAGTGATCAGTCAAATTATTGTTCACCAATTTAACCGGCCCAAAGGCATTAATAAAATCACTATTTTTAGCTTTTTCTTGCAGCACGACCTTATGCTTATCAGTCTCGCCAGTTTTAGCTGGTGGCTGACTAAAAACAAAAAATATCTATTGCCCTTTGTAAGCTGGCTGCTTTTTTACTTGATATTTAAAGATCTTTACTATTTGTATTTGGGTGTTTTAGCACCTTGGCTGATTTTGAGCTTGGCTGATCTTTGGTTTTACTTAAAAACTCAAACCAAACAAGCGCTATTAGAACAACACTCAGATCAAATCATTATCATGCTGGTGATGACAATATTTATGTTCCAAATTTTGGGCATTCATTTTTATAAAACTTCGATTCAAGCAGAGGGGGTGTTTGAGCAGCTGCCGGCTGTGGCCGAATATGTAAAAAGCCTGCCGAAAAAACCTTTATACGGATCGCACGAAGTGGCGCCTTTGGTGGCCCTAGCCAGCAACCGTCAGTTGTTTGGTAATTATATTGATACCAATTCTCAACTGTTTAGTTCCGGCGTTTTAGACAAAGAACAAATTTCACAACAAGCAGCTCAAGAAGGTGTTTATTTTTTATCTAAAGTAGCAGATATACCCGAAAATCCTGATATTGATCAAGGCTATAGCGGCTATTTTGATACTCGTGTTTTCGAGCAGACCTGTGAACGTCTACAAATTTTCCACGGCAATGATGCAGAGTTGTTTGATGATGTGGCTGTTTATAGATGTGGCTGTTTATAAATGTAATCTAGAGTAATTTTTAATTTAAATTTTTCTGAATGACTCCTTACCCGACTGTGCTGAGCTAAAATATTAGTTATAATAAATTCATGTCAAACCAACAGCCGGAGAATAATCAATATTCGCAGAATCCAACCAACCCCGCAATGAATGCAGCCCCCAACAACATACAAGATGAAGCTCACTCGGAATGGAATATCATTGATTTCTTTAAAAACTCGTTTCAGCTGCTTAAACAAAACCCAAAATTATTTATTTTAGGAGTAGCTTTAGTGGTTTTTTCTTCCGGCGGCGCTAACTTGCGCAATTTCAATAATTTTTCCAACCAATTAAAAACTAGAGAAAACTCTGAGGTTCAACAAAACTTAGAACAAATATTAGAAGAGCCTTCGCCTGAATTTAAGCTTGATGAACAAAGCTCGATTGATTTTGGGCTTTCGCAGAATAAAAACTCTCAGCAAGTGGCTGCTTTAGGCTCAGTGTTGGGAGATTCTTTTGATCCACAGTTAATTGCTGGACCCGGCTCATTAGATCTTGGGTCCCCAATTCTAGCCGCTTTTAGCCGCGTACCAAGTTGGGTTTATGCAATTGGAGCTACTGAGTTATTTGCCTTTATTTTGTATGCCATATTTTTTGGCTTAATTGTGAAGGCTTGGGCTCAAACAGCCATGGTTGTTGGCTTGCAGCAAGCAGATCAAGCTTCAGAACCCAACAACTGGAGTCTGTCAGCAGCAGCCAAACAAGGCTTTCACCATGTCCAACCAATGATTTGGCTAAATATTTTCCCCTGGATTTTAATTACTGTTTATTTTATTGCCGGCATGATTGGAATTGGTGTAGCCATGGCTTTAATCAACTTATTGCATCTAAACAATTTTGTCTCAGCTCTTATCAGCATTTTAATTATTTTGCCGTTTTTCATCTGGATTTTAATAAAAGTCATCCGCACCATTCTGGCTATCATGCTCGGACAATTTTACCTAGTGTTTAGAGGCCTCAGGGCCAAAGAGGCTTTTGAACTTGGCCAAAAAACCTTACAAGGCAATGGCTGGAGAGTTTTATCATTGATTGGAGCTCACTTCTTATTTAGCGTTATCATCACTAGCCTTATTTTTTCACCTTTAATCACTGTGGTCGGAACTTTTGCAGCTTCTCACATAGGCGTGGAGTCTGTAGCAGAACTTACAACTAACCTTAACATTTGGATTATCGCCGGGGTTGCTGCTCTATTAATCAGTTTGTTAATAAACACTCTAGCAAGAGCTGCTTTAGTAGTTATTTTTAACGCCAACTGGTATTGGGCCTATCAAGTTTTAACTACCAAAGGACGCAACTATGACAACTAATTATCACTTTGCCAGTTTTGGCCGCCGCCTGGCGGCTGTTATCACTGACCAACTAATCTTGGGTCTGATTTATCTGGGCAGCCTGCTGTATATTGTACAAGCTAATAATTTAGAAACTCTGTTAGAACGCGGTGTTGTGGGAGTTATTTTACTATTTATGCCAGCCGCTGCCTTTGCTATTTTTTATTACTGCTGGTTTATTGCCCAATTTGGAGCCACCTTAGGTAAACAAATTTGGGGAATTGAAATTAGAGATCAAGATGAACAATTACTTTCCTTGCCTTTGGCCTTTTTTAGAGAATTTATTGCTAAACAAGTCAGCCGTTTTAGTTTCGGTTTGGGCTTTTTATGGGCCATTAAAGATCAAAAAAACCAAGCTTGGCACGACATGTTAAGCGGCACTTATGTTTTAGTCAATAAATCTAAATCTATTTTGGTCAGCCTTTTATTATCTGCAGCCCTTGTTTTTGCACACGTCATGCTATGGCTGCAAATAATCCAATCAATTTCCCAAATAACATTGCCCTCTCTGGATCTACCCTTGTAAACGCAAACATGATGGTTTAAGTTAGTCTCTATGAGCAAACACTTGTCTTTATTAGGTTTGAGTCAAAGTCCACCCTTGCCTCAGTACTTTCCTGATGCGACTCTGGGGGTTGTCCGCAGTTTGGACAGCCGGGATTTAAAAAAAGTAGGAATCAAAGGCTTGGTTGTTAACACTTTTCACTTACGCCAACAGCCGGGCATTACAACCCTCACTAAGCTGGGCGGCATTAAAAAATTAATGAATTGGGAGGGTCTGATTACTTCTGATTCAGGCGGCTTTC
>CAZSQY010000046.1:0-5002 GCA_964609285.1 uncultured Pseudomonadales bacterium | reverse complement strand
GAGCGTCCGCATGGGGTGCGGAAGGTCGCTGGTTCAAGTCCAGTCAGCCCGACATTTAACCACAAAATAATCTTTGATTATTTTGTGGTTAAACATGGGGTTTGGCTAAGGAGGCGAAGCACTGTTCTGCCGTCGAGTGCGGAGCTCCATCTAGCAATATGCGCAGCACCCGAGTAATACTGGGAGCGAATCCCGCTAAGCGGGGTGAGCGAGCAGTGCAGTCCAGTTAGCCCGACACCTTCTATCTTTCAATGTAATATTTCTTACAGCCCAATTTTCTTACAGGACTCATACTGTTAATCTATTGAATTTTTAAAAATTACAGCCAAGCTATAAATTGCTATCAATTTCTAAAATAAAACTCATACATATGTTAGAGCTAAAACAAAAAATTCCTTTCAATATTAAAGTCTTAGACGAAAATGGTAAGCCTGTGACCCTCGATCATTACTTGGGCCAACCATTGTTAATTTATTTTTATCCTAAAGATTTTACAATGGGTTGTACTCATGAAGCAGAACAGTTTCGCGAGTACAAATTCCGTTTCAATGATTATGGAGTGAAGATTTTGGGTGTAAGTACTGATTCGCCCGAATCTCATCGTGAATTTAAGCAGGAATTTGATCTCAACTTTCAGCTTTTATCTGATTCTAAAAAACAACTGCACAAAGCTTTTGGGGTTTGGCAAGAAAAAAGAATGTTTGGCAAAAGTTTTATGGGTACAATCCGCAGTACTTTTTTAACTGACCATAAGGGACAAATTCAACAAGTTTGGCCGCGTGTCAAAGTCGAGAATCATGTCTATGAGGTATTGAATTTTGTATCAAATGGACAAAAAAGCAGAAGATCAGAACTGACAAAAAACTTTAACTTTTTTTAATGTAAATTTTTTGTGTTGGCTGAGCCAGCTCAACACCCTCATCTTTTAAGTACTGAATCATTTTTAAATGAATGGTTTGTTTAGTCTGAATAAACTCACTATATTCGCTGGTGAGCACATAATAGGTGGTTGAAAATAAAAAAGCATCATCTTGAATTTTTTTAAAATAAGCATGATTAAACTCAGTGTCTTCGATACTGTTCACAATTTTTTCAAGTCCTTTGGGAATTTTTTTAAGTTTATCTACAGGAGTATCAAGATTGACTTTGAGCTCAATAGAATCTCTTCGTTTTTTAATACGGCGGTAGTTGCGGATACGGGACTTGATTAGTTCGCGGTTTGAAATAATTAGTTGTTCACCGCTCAGTGTTTGAATACGAGTTGAACGCAAGCCGATTTTTTTAACTGTGCCTGAATCATCGCCAATCACAATATAATCGTCCACAGTAAACGGTTTATCAAAAGAAATGGAGATATAGGATAGGACATCCTCCAGTAAACTTCTAACGCCAAAGGCAGCGACGATACCGGCTATACCAAGTCCGCCCATCAGAGTAGTAATACTGTAACCGAGATTTTCTAAAATTAAAATAATGGCAAAAGTCCAAATTATAATTTGGACAGCATTCTTTAAGATGATCAAAACAGAACGATCAACTTGCTCATGGTGCTCCTCTTTTTTATCAATAAACCTAGAGAAACCATGACCGGTTAATTGCACAACAATTTTTGTGGCATAAAAAGTTAAAAAGATCATCAAGATCTGATTGAGGCGTTTTTGCAAAAAGGGGCTGATTTCAAAGAAAAATAAACTAAGCTGCAGGGACAAAATTAAATAAAAAAACCAATTAAGGGAACCAAGAACATCAAAAATTGCATTATCTATTTCAGTGCGAGTGAATTCAGATACCTTGGAAAGTTTGGGAAAAATTAGGCGGCTAACAATGGACATCAAAGAAAATAAAATTAAACTAATGCCAAAATAGCGGATGATTAACAACCATTCAATTGACTCGATTAACATGTTCAAAGTAGAGCTATCTAAGCTAGTCAGCATAAGTTTTTATTCCTCTAAATCTAGCGGGATTTTTTCTTGCAGCCAGAGTGAAGTTTTTTCATACAAGGTTGGTTCTGGTTTTTGATTGAGTAAAACTTCAGACAAGATTCTATCAATTAGCTGTTGGTTTTGATCACCAAGCAATAAAGTAATTCTGCCGGGAAAACGGAGAGTTTCAATATTTAAAATTTCCTGATCATATTTCTCGGTAAACCAATAACGCCCTAGTTCTTCCCAGTAATAAAGATTATTTTCAACCCGAATTCCATAGGTGGTGATTTGATAAGTAATGTCTTGTGGTGGAATGACAGATAGTACGTAAGCCAAAAATGCGACGGAGATAACTACAGTAATAGCCACCAGTTGTCCGGCAAAACCCAAGATGAGCGAAATTAAAAGAGCGATAATAGCAATGGTGCTGAAATATTTTTTGTTTCTTTTTTTAAAAGGGCGGCTTGCTGCTTGCCAGACAAGAATTTTTTCCTCCGGCAGCGGTTTGTACATGCCTGGAGCTACCCGTGATTCCTCAGGTTGAAAATTGGGATAGTAGTTATCTGAGTCGTTGGCTTGCTGTTGCTGATTGGTTTGGTTGGCCTGGTTTGGTCCTTGATTGGATCGGGTTTGGTTAGGTTGTTCAGGCTGGTTGGGTTGGGTTTGGTTCTGTCTGGCTTGACCGGGTTGGTTGGGTTGAGTTGGCTGACCGGGTTGGGGCTGAGCTGCTTGGTTTGGGTTTGGCTGAGGCTGACTCGGATTGGTTGATTGCTGCATAAAATTTGGTCCGGAAGGTGAATAGTAGTTATTTCCTCCTGAATTCGCTTGAATTTGGTTGCTGTCAGCAGGCTGATTGGAATTGGGCATGCTACTTTCTAATATACACAAAAAAGGGTTACTAACCAAGCAGTATCTGGTAGAATAAGAAGGTTGGTTTAGGAGATAAACTTGAGTTTTGGTTAGACTTTTTGAATTTACAGAGGAGGTGTCGCATAGTGGTCAATTGCACTGGTCTTGAAAACCAGGGCCTCACGGCTCCGTGGGTTCGAATCCCACCACCTCCGCAGAAATTGAAAAGTTCTGATAGACCCGTCTAATACCTTTAAATAGGTTGATGAGGCTTGCTAAATTTTCTTGATTTGAACATTCTTGTGTTTAACATCTTATAATGAATCCTACAAAATTAAATTGTTTGCAAATTTTAGTAGTATCCATCAAAAAATACTCAGTATTTATATAGTGATAAAATAACTTAGATGTCAAAATCTATAACCCTTTTTTTCATTCGCCACGCTCAACGAAAAGACGTTTCCATTAAAACAGATGCTCCACTAACTAAGAAAGGAATTGCTCAAGCAAAAAAAACGGCAACTCTATTAAGCAACTTATTACCCCTTAAAATATTTTTCAGCCCAACAGTTAAAACAAGTCAAACCGCAGAAATTATAGGTAGCATGTTAAGTGTATCGGCTGAAGAAACAGGAATATTGCATGAGTCAAGAAAGGGGTCATTGGATAAATGCCTGGCACTGCTCGATGAATCTTCACCTCCAAGGGTAGTATTTATCACTCATGGTAGCTTTATTGCAGAGGTTTTATCATCAACTTTCCCAAAGGATTATTTGAATCAATTTGCACCCGAAGTTGTAAAGTTGGGTAAATATGCAATTCCAGAAGCGTCAATTACCACGCTCCAGAAAGAAAGCGGGAAATGGAAATTGATAAACTCAGGCTCAAAATACCACTTATGATTTTAGTAGTATTTTGATATAGTAAATAGCATTATGACGAATAGGGAGCATGAGACAAAAACTTTTCAGAACGCTCCCTACATAGGTTTTCCCATCACTGCATACTGTGCTTTTCTTTGTAGTTACTGTACTCCTGGAGGAGAAGCGGGTCCAAGCCAAGAATCAGTGTCTAGCCCAGATCATATCCTTGAAGTAGCAGAGTTAGCATACTCTCGTGGCACAAGAAAATTTCGTATCACTGGCGGTGAACCTTTCATGCATAAAGACTTAGGAACAGTTTTGTTTAATTTAGCTAAATTTGAAGATGCCCAAATTACAGTAAACACAACAGGAATTCCTCTTATTGATAGACAAGGCATACTTTCTAATACACCAGATAATGTCAGTTTTGTTGTTAGCCTCGATAGTTTGAAAAAAGAAAGACTGCAAAAAATTCGTCCTTCTAAAATTCCCAATGCCTATGAAAGAATTTTAGCAAGCATTCACTCTCTTGCTGAAAGAGGCATTCTTAAAAGACTGAATATGGTTGTTACACAAAAGAATGTTGACGAGGTTTTTGACTTGATCGCATTTTGTGAAGCTTTGGGTTGTGATTTGAAAATTGCAGATGTAGCAAAAAATGAAACTCAACACTCTGAAATGGATGACATTTATGAACCAATTGATATTGTCGAGAGTCAGCTTAAAGAAGCTGCTTCAGAAATAAAAGAGCACGATTATTCACAAGAGTTTGGAATACCTTGTAAAATCTATAGAATTGGAAACGTTTGGGTGACTGTCAAAAACTCTAAAAATGGATCTAGATTTAACATGGATGAAAATTATTGTGGTTCATGTGATGAGTTTCCCTGTCATGAGGGCTTATACTTTGTGTCCGCACTTCCAGATGGCACCTTCTCCACATGTAGGCTAGATAAGATTCATACTGATAATGAAGACCTTGAAGTTGCCTTGGATGAAGCGATGGGTGTGGTGTCAGGTGCAATATTATTTGGCAAAGAAAAGGAATAAATGCTTGTCGAACTATCGTTCCCTTCCACCAACTTTGAAGACTATCGAGAGTTTCGGAAAAAACACGATAAGCTGATAGCACAGGGTATTTTGGGAGCAGATATTCCTAAGCCTAAACCAAAAGGTGGGAAAATTTGCTTTATTGATTGGGATTCAAAAGAAGTAGTATGGGAGAGCGACGCTCCTACTCCCGCTGGTTTTCAACTAGATGGTCAGGAATTACGAGTTTGTGATGAGTTGGGCGATCGAGTTGTTTCGATAAATAGCCGAAAAGAGGTGAGAAAATTTTTCTCTCATCCATTGTTTAATTAT
>CAZSQY010000045.1:0-5082 GCA_964609285.1 uncultured Pseudomonadales bacterium | reverse complement strand
AATGCTCAACCTCACTCAGCTCAAAAACAAAGCTTTTCCTGCCATTGGTTGGTCTGCTGCCTCCTTCTTTTGGCTGCTTAGTTTTGCCGGAATAGTATCCGGTGAAACACTTTTTGGTTTATTTTTGGCTGCCTTTGGTTTTCTTTTCACGCCTTTAATTAAGCAATATTTGCCCAAGGAATGGAAGTCAGCGCAGATTTTTGGACTAAAGACTGTTCTCGGAATTATTTTTTTAACCGGGATTGGTTTAACTACTCCCGCCTCTGAAGCAACGCCTGAGCCAAATACTCCGGAAGCTCAGGTTGCCGGCCAGAATAATGTGGATGATTCATCAACCACACAAGAAATAACTGAGTCAGAAACTATTTATTACGAAGTAATGAGTGTTGTAGATGGCGACACTATTAAAGTTTCAATTGGCGGTGAGGTTGAAACTGTTCGCTTGGTTAATATGGATAGCCCGGAAACGCAAGACCCCAGAAAATCAGTGGAATGCATGGGGCAGGAAGCCAGTCAGCAAATGACTGAGCTGGTGAGCAATAAAAAAGTCTCTTTAGAAATTGATGAGACTCAAACCGACCGTGACCGTTACAATCGCCTGCTGCGTTATGTTTTTTTAGAAGATGGTACAGATGTTGGTTTAGAAATGATTAGGCTGGGGTTTGCTGAGTCCAGTCCTTATGGCAGTTCTCCGCATCAGTACTTAGATTTATACGAGCAGGCTCAAAAACAAGCGCAGGAGCAAGAGCTTGGTTTATGGAATCCTGAGGTTTGTGTCACACCCACGCCGCAGCCAACGGCTCGACCTACCTTGGTCCCTACGCAAATACCTACCCCCCGGCCAACCAACCCGCCCGCCCCCACCACCGGCTCAGTTCAGGGCACCACTCTCCAACCTGTGACTGAAACTAACCCACCGCCTGCGGAAAACACTTACCAATGTGATTGCTCTAAAACATGCCCCAACATGTCATCTTGCGAAGAGGCATATTATCAGCTCAATGTTTGCGGCTGTACTAGAAGGGATGGTGATAATGACGGAGTACCTTGTGAGATTATTTGTCCCGGGGGTTAAGAATTTTAATCAACAGCTTTCCTAAAGTAAATCAACTTACTTAACCACCACGGTTTTTACAATTTGGAGCAGTATTAATAGTTTGCCTGTATCGCTGGCATGAATGCCGTCTTCTTCACTAACATACTCTTCATTACCAAAACCATCTGCCTCCTGACTAGGAGTACAAGCATCAATTAAAGGAACGTTTTTTGTTTCTGCCAGGGCAATGAAGCTATTTAATTGTTCTGTAATCCGCACTGCTTGTGCGGTTCTAATTTCCAAAGGCCAATCTAGGCTGCCTTGTCCGAACTCATTTTTAACAGGAGCCACTTCTGCTAAGAGATAAACATCAGCTTCGGTTTTTTGCGCTGTCTCGATTAAGCGGGCCATTGTCAGCCAATATTTGTTGATATCGTGTTTTTCAAATGGGTTGTAAGCAAAAGAGCCAATGATGATAATATCCGGCTCCAGTTCAGTTATGGCCGGATAGCTGCGTTCTTGATATTCAAAAGGTTGATCAAACCGATTTAAGCCGTGTTCCACGTTTTCTGCACCAACTCCATAGTTATAAAGCTCAAACTCAGCGCCGTACAGCTGCTTAAATTTCTCAGCCAGCATGGGTAAATGGCTGTCTAAAGTATCGATCATTGAGTCGCCAATAAAAGCGATTTTATATTCGGATTTGTGGGCTTTTCTGGTAATTGAACCGCTTGTCTCCTCTTCAGTGACTGGGTCATTTGTGTCTGTTTCATCTGAGGTAGTAAGCTCTGCAGATGTAGATGAAATTTGATCATCTGCAGTATCCGCTTCTGTATCTGTTTCTGCGTTTGTTGTAGAGGTAATCACAGTGAATTCGCTGCTGCCTAAAACAGTGCCTACTTCTGATGATTCAACTGAAAGGCGGTTCGACTTTGGCGTCTCCGGCAGGAAAGAAGCCCCGGCCACTCCCAGAGCAACAATCAATAAAAAAATTACTGCTCGAGATACGTAATGAAAAGCATTTAAAAGTTTGTATTTGGTTATTCTGCGCGCGATTGACTCGGGGGTGTCGGTTGAATACCCCCTAGCATGTAAAGACTGAGCAATATCAGCCGCACTGTCGCCGGCCTGCAGTCTTTTAAGAATGTAATGATTGGTGTCGGGGTTGGGCATGCTGCTAACTTCATTTTATCCTAGTTAAACAGAGTTTAAATAGGAGAGTTGCAATATGGCAGGCCCCTCTGCTTATTTTTGGTAAATCAACCTGCCGGTCACAGCCCGGCTAATATTTTGATTATCTCGCAAAAACTCTTCTAAAACTTGCTGGGCTGAAGTGGTCACCACTTTGGATTCGCCAGCTTCCAATAACTCTTTCTCACTAATATTTAAGTAAGCTTGACTGTTGCTAAAATGATAACCTTGAAGCGTTAGAGTATAAGTTTGATTATTTTTAACCGGCTCATTTTCAATTTTTAAGCTTTTCAATTTTTGTTTTTTATCATCATAAACAGCTTCAACTTTAGCATTGACCTGATAGCATTCACCTTCACTGTTGCGATTCTCAGGTCGCATAATAAACTCAAAAATATCTTTTAGTTTTTTACCGGTTATCTGAAAACGAGTTAAAGTGTCATCGTAAGGAAAGCAGGCTAAAAAGTTTTTAAGCGTGACCAAAGGACCCAATTGTTTAACTCGAATCGAGCCGCTGCCAACCAGCATCACATCAGTTTGACTTGAATCAGCAAAAGCATCTGCGATTAAGTTGCCTAAGCTAGTTTCAATCTCTCGTTTGGGGTGGGTGAGTTCAGTGGCAAATTTGCAGATCAGAGTATTATATTTTCGGTCTACTTCTTGTTGAAATGAGTCAATAAATTTCTCCAGGTCGTGATCCGGCTCAGCCAAGTCTTCATCAATTGGAATTAACTCCCAGGTGTAGTCAACAATACTGTTGGTGTCGTCGTCCACAATAATGTCAAACCGACCAACTTGATCTGATCCCACACCGGCTTGGGCAATTAAAATATTATTGACCATAGTTGGTTCTTCTAAAACAGTGTGAGAATGGCCGCCGATAATCATATCCACGCCCCATTCAGGCTTGAGCAATTTGGCCAGCTCAATATCCGACTCATAGCCAATATGAGTCAGCAAAATGGTTAAATCAATATCATCATTTTTGTAGGCATTGCAGATGCGCCCCACTTCTTGGCTGGCTTCTTCCAAGGTAATAAAGCTGCCGATTAATTTGTCCTGCATTAGAGAATCCATCACCTTTTCCGTTAAAATACCGGTGAATAAAACATCAAAACCATCTTTTTCCACAATTTTATAAGGGTTCATTAGCCGCTTATTGTATTTTTTGATATACAAGTTGGCATTCACAATCGGAAAGTTGGCCATTTTTTCCAAGAAAAGCAGATGAGGTAAACCATAGTCCATTTCATGATTGCCTAATGCCACCATATCCGGCGCCAGATAGTTCATAATTTCTATGGTTGAAATTCCTTTGTATTCGCTGTCTATGAGTGAACCCTGAACCATGTCGCCGGATATGACGTAAAAGACATTTTTTTCTTGCTTGCGAACCTGATTGATATAGCCCGACAGCAGAGCCAACCCGCCAATGAGTTTGCCTTTTTTGCCGCTGACTTCAGCAAGAAAGTCTCCATGCATGTCATTAGAGTGAAGAATAGTGAACTTTTTAAGGTTTTTGGGAAGAGATTTGGGATTTTTTGCTAGCATAATTTAGTTATAAATGCTAATGGTGACAGTTTTGATTCTGATGCTGATTATAGCCTTGATGTTGTTTGTTGTCTGAAACTAATTTTTTAAATATTGCTCAAAAAACTCAATGCTGCGCTGCATAGCCGGTGTAAAGTCCGGGCTGGCTAGGTTGTGGTCTCCGCCTGAATATTCATAAAGCTCAACAGTTTGATCAGCCGCTTCCAGCGCATCTCTTAACTGCAGCGAGAGCTCAATTGGAACACTGTCGTCGGCTGTGCCGTGGTGTAACTGGACCGGTCCGCTGATTTCCTCAAGATAATTATAGGGATCGATTTGATTCCAAAATTCAGGATTTTGTGAAGGTAATCCGTTTTCTTGAACTAAAGACGGTGTACCGCGATTTTCTAAATTTAAAAAATGGATATCGTCGTTATAAGTTTCTAACATGCCTTCAAAACTACCTACTACGCCGGCCCAAAAAACGCCGGCATCAATTTCGCTAGAGACCACCATGCTGCGCAGCCCAATTTGGCCGCCATTAGAGTGCCCCCAAATTCCAACTTTCTCCGGGTTTGTATCCGGATGCTTTTGCAGAGCGCTGACGGCATTGAGTGTATCGACCACGTACGCTTCAGAAAAATGGCCTGTGACAGGCTCACCTTCGGAGTTGCCGTGGCCGCGCAGGTCTATTTTGTAGGTAATAAAGCCGCTGCTTGCTAAGCCGGCTTGGTATTCAACATAACGCTCAGTGGTGCGATACTGATCTGGAGGGATATAACCATGCAAAAATACAATTAAAGGAAAGCCGTTATTTGGTTTTTCTGTATTAGGAATAGTCAGCAATCCATAAATTTTATTGCCTTCAGATTGATAAGAAGCAATATAACGGGAAAAGTTAGAACCTGATTCTAGGGTTTCTTCAATCACAATCTCGCTGCCCGGATATTGGCGACTGCGCAAAGCCTCAATGTTCATGGGTTGAGGCGAGGAAGCTGAAGATGATGATGTATTCTGCTGAAACTGTTCATTATTTTCTGCCGTTTGATTGTTGGAATTGTTTAATAGACCTACAGCACTGATAGCAGAAACTGCAATAATTAAAATTCCGCCAAAAACTAAAAACAGATTTTTCTTCATGATTTTATTTTATCTGAGCTGCGTTTCAAATCTGTAATCAAATTTACGATCAGGAGTTAGGCTTTAAATAATTTGGGTCTTGAAGTCTTTAAATTTAGTGACATAATTATGACTAAATTAGTCAAGATTCTAAATTAAATTAAGGTTTGAATTCAGAAATCTCAATTTATTTACAATTTATTAAT
>CAZSQY010000044.1:0-5150 GCA_964609285.1 uncultured Pseudomonadales bacterium | reverse complement strand
AATTACTATTTGCAAACCCATCAAAATTGTCTATACTGTAATTTACTACTACTTTCCCTGCCGAGTGCCAGTTAACACTATTATTTATTATCGTTATTCTGATTATGCCCCGTAGCTTGCTACGGGGAACAAATCAGAATGGGGGTCTAGGGGGACTCCCCCTAGTTTGAGCTTGCGAAGCAAGACCAAAGGGGAGCAGGCTTTAATTCCCCTGTTTAACAGGGAGATTAAAACGCTGAGGGGTGCAACCCCTCAGAAATGAGCACAAACATATTACTAATTTGCGAATTTATTATTAACAGCTATTAACAGCCATTTTTGTCATGAGCCAACTCAACTTTTCATCCGTTCCAGACCATATTAAAACAGCCGAGTCCATTTTGATTGTTCTTAACGGACAGTCAACTTTTGACCAGCAGTTAGCAGCGGCCAGTTTATTGCTAACCCTGCAGGAGCAGGGGAAAGCTGCGTCGCTATTGGCGCCGGACGAGGTAAACAACCCCACTATTTCCGGTTTAGATCAGATTAGAACTGAGATTGGGCACAAGAATTTGGTAATTGGTTTTGATTACGTGCCTGAGGCAGTCAATAACGTCAGTTATCACATTGATGAGGAGAGCCGGCGCTTTTATTTAACCATCAAGCCCAAAAAAGGCCATGAGCCTTTAGACAAGGATTCGGTTGAGTTGGATTATGCCGGAGCTGAAGCAGACTTGGTCTTTTTATTTGGGGTTGATGCCCTAGAGGATTTAAAACAGCTTTATTATGGCTACGAAGATGTTTACCAAGCCGCTACCCTAGTCTCATTTCATAATTACAAAACTCCTTACGCCAGTTTTGCCATTGATCTTTCTCAGATTAGCTCAGCCTGTGAAACACTGTTTCAATTGATGGGCAAGGCGGGTTTGAGCTTAAATTCTGAGATTTCTACCAATCTGCTGGCCGGCATTCAATACGAAACCAATAATTTTGTGGATCCGGCTGCTGATGCTGATACCTTTGAGGCGGTGGCAAGTTTGCTGCGAGCTGGCGCTAGAAGAAAGGCTGGTGTTTTTTCGCGGGTAGCGGCTGGTTTGGGGGAGGAGTCGGAGAAAAGAGTCGAGATGGGGAAGGATGTACAAGTTGAAGAGGAGAGTGAGACAAAAGCTGAAAAAGAGCAGGTTGTGATTCGCGAAGATGTAGACTTTGAGAAACGGTTGGCTAAGAAATCTGCGCAAACTAAGTCAACTCCGGTTAAAAAACGAAGAGATCGGCCTGAGAGAAAGTCTAGGGCAGAGAGGGATAAGTCTCAAACTAAAGAACTAAAATCTGAAAAACAGCCGGTGCGGCCCAGTGGTTTGAGGAAGTAATCCTCAAAGCTTTGGTTAAAAAACAAAAGGCTTAGCTAAAATCTACTCCACAGCTCGCAGTGACGGCCCGCAATATTTCTCTTTGGCGGTGGCCCAAGCTCCCCAACTGCTGCCCGCTCCAGAAATTTCCCAAGCTTTTCGAATATTAACTTCTGGCTGCAAAACTTCGGACGCACATTGTGTTACGGCTAGCTCTGAGGCGGTAATTTCACACTGCGGTGGCTCCCAGCTGTAGTTAAAATACTCAGGGCAATGGTGGGCGAGCAAGTTGATTTGGAACAAACCTACGCTGTAATCAACACTTTTGCCGCTTAAACAGCCATCGTTTAATGCGTTGGGATTGCCGCCGCTTTCAGCATTGCAGATGATTGAGGCTTGCGTGGCGCGCTTATTTAACTCCTGCTCAGAAATGGGTAGCGACTCATCTTCATTGAGACCCTTAGTTCTGCGGATATAGGCCTCCAAGCTGGATTTTAAATTATCAAGGTGACAGGGATTGTCACTTGAGCTCTCGCTCGCTATTGGTTCGCAGGAGCCGGATCCCAGGCTGCCATTATAAGGCAGGCCGTCGGGAGGACCGTAGTTGGCGTCGCTTTTTGCGACGCATCTCCCCAAGAACAAGTCCTCAATTCGCTCACAGCCCTGCAAGTAGTCTGCAATGGGGGAGGTGGATTCGGTAACTACATTAACTACATTTCTTATAAAAAATCCAATTCGAGCAATGTTTAAAGAGATGCCAAAATTGTCGCTGTCCAGCTCCACCCCAGCTTCAGCACAATCAGTTTTGCGGCCTGTTTTAACTCTCAAGCCATATTCGTCAATAGTGTATTCATCCGGGCAGTCTTCGTGTCGATATGTTTTAGTGGCTCGACTTTTGTATCCGGCGCTTGACTCTGGCATTCTAATGAATTTGGCTACCCCTTTGGGACCACCCTCAACATCGGGCATGGTGTTGTTTTCAATCATTTTGTCTATCTGCTCATCTTCAAAAAAACTAGAGAGGGCGCTTTGTAAATAAGTAAGATCAGTTCCGTAAGGGGTTATGAGGTGGAGGCCGATGTCTTGACTAACCACGTTTTTGCCATCATCAAGTATTTTTTGCGCATCGCCTCTTTTTAAATACAAATTCCAATCAAAATTTCTTGACCCTGACCCGGCGGAAACAGCTGAGTCAAAATTGAAATATTCGGGTCTATATTGATTGCTGATATCGACCGAAGCATCTGTTCCAATTTCATCAGCTTTTTCTATGGAGCTAATTGGGTTGGGATTATCGCGATTATAAATAATATCCTCATTGTTGGCTGGCTGGCTAAACACCTTGCAGTCTAAATTACTACCATTAACAATATGGACTATGGCTTGGCGTATTGCCATAGCTGATTCGTCGCCAGTATCGTGGGCACCCATACATTGAGGCATGCCGTGGCAGTCAATAATTAAAGAGGCCCGCTGAAGATCTGTGCCGTTGTCCCAAACGTCTCTTTTAACTTGCATGATTTGTTCATAAAGCTCTTCGCGATTGCTGTCGGGCGCTAGTTCCTTGGCTAAGTTTTGAACTTCCGAACTATAGAGTGTGTCAGCAACTAAGCTGGCTGAATCCATTAGTGGTAGGGATCTAATTTGATTGGTGCCAAAATAAGGTATTTTGAAGGCCACCCAGATAGGCACGCGCTTTCCGCGGTTAATATAATTACCGACACAAGCCGATGAGGCGTTGGGATTCCAGTTGAGATAGCTAAAGATGTCTGTTCGCTGGCTATCATCCTCAATACATGGTTCTTCGTCTGTGTTTTGTAAAGGAGAAAGAATTACGAAAGCAAAACGATAAAGGTTGTCAATGTCTAGCGGAGTCCAGCTGAGAGCATCAGCCAATTCTATAAATTTTTCCTGTTCCACGCCGTACTCTGATTGATACTCTTGTTTCCATGATCCGGATAGCTGCTGGTATCCCAAGCCAATGCTGTCAACTGCGGTGAGCAAGCTTGGTTCAGCCGCCTCTTGCTCAGGAGTACTATATAAATAGTAGTCACTATTTGAAATTTGCCTATGTAGGGCGCAGCTGTTGGGGTTAGTTAGAGTTTCACAAATCTCTTTTACTCTTCTTAAGTTTTCTAGTTTTAAATAAAATTGCTGTTCTCTGGAAAGCAGGCTGGCGGCGACGCCTGAGCTAGCCGCTGTATTCTCAATATCAACTGTGTCTTGGTTAATGACCCCAAAGTAGGCTTCGATTGATTTAACTTTGTCGGTTTGGTTGGAGGCTTCTGAGCCCCTCATAATTGGCACCTTTGCCTCCTCAATGTCAACCTTAGCACTATCCCGGTTTTCTAAATGAAGCACTTGTTTGGTTGCGGGGTGTTCAGTGTTGGCTGAGCTAAAATAGTCCATGAGCCTGCCAATAGCTGAGGGGTTAATTAACAACTGTGGAGCAGCGCAGCTTACCTGGTAACCATGGTCCACCACCATGCTCCAAACTAATTGCTCTGCTAAGTCTTCACCGTGTTCTTGAGTTTCTTCAGGGTCGGTGATTAGTGGAATTGTGGTATAAGGAGAGGAGTCTTTGTCTGAATGATAAACACCCGGGCTTAAGTCGACCGCGCCTTCCCCGCAAGTTATGTTGGGGCCGCACTCCATGTTGTTTTGGCAGTCAATGTACTCAATGCCTCCGGATTCTTTAAAAATGGCAACAGTAGGCTCATTATTGCTGCGAGCATGATCTAGCAAGAGGGGGGTGGCAAATTCCAAAGGGGGGTATCCGTCCGGATATCTATTGTAGTAATCATTGAGAAACGTCATCCTTTCTGGGATGGATTTGTCCGGATGGTCGCCAAACTCAGTGGCAATGAGGGGGGACGTGCCATAATCATTGGCATTGTGATGACAGACATCAACCTGAATATGATTTTGGATAGTTAGGTTTTGACCACTCCAATCTTCACACTGCCCGTGGTTTGCCTGATAGGGAACGGGTAAATTATAGGGATGAACATCAAGCCCTTCGGTTTGAAGCCCTGATCCCATTTGAGCATAAAAATAAGAAGCACCGAGGCCATGGTAATCCGGATTGTGAGGTAAGGATAAGTTGATGGGAGCTTTAATGGGAATGAAGCGATCTGTGTCCAAAAGTTCTACAAATCGATTAAAGTTGGCTTTATACTCTTGAGGATTAGCTTGACCTCCCCATTCCAAATTCATGTTTACCTCGTTGCCATAAACTACAATTAGTTTGCGAGGAAAGCCGTGAGTTTCAAGTTTGTTTACAACCCCAGCCGCAATCTCAGGGTCTAATTTTTGCCACTGTTTTCCAATTTGGTAGGTGGCGGGTCTCAGAATAGGATAGATTTTGTATTCACGGGCAGAATCTAACATGGTGTTGGCTGCTGAATATTCGTTTTCTGCACCAGTGATGGTCTTAATCATGACCGTAGCCGGGTACCAATTGCTGCCGCCATAAGTGTTTTTGATAGTTCTAAACATTTCACTGCTGCCGTGGCAAACCACGTTTGAGCCCCAGGGTTCAATGGTTTGAGCAGTTGCTCCAGTAGGATAAAGGAGGGCAAACAAAAAAGATAGTAAAACTAGTTTAAAAACCTGTTTCATTGGCTAGATACATTGTAACTGTTGTTAGCCAAGAATCGTAACCCCAGTTATAGCTTCTACAATTTGAATAATCCAGTAAGAAGCAAACAGCAATAAAAATCCAATAATGGCGGCAGTGATGCGCTGCTTGCCGGCATCAAGGCCTTTTTTGCTGGCAGCACTGGTTAGCATTTCAAAGCCGCCCCACACAAGCATCACAAA
>CAZSQY010000043.1:0-5184 GCA_964609285.1 uncultured Pseudomonadales bacterium | reverse complement strand
ATGAATCAATTTGATCCTCTAAAACATCAGTCAATTGTTTTGCCTCTGTTGCAAGAGTTGGAGCAAAGTTTGCCTCTAGATCGAGAGAAAATCTTAGAACTACAAAAAAAGCATCATCTGCCCAATGGCGATATGCTATCTAAAACTGATATTATTGCGGCTTACAAGGCTTTGGCAGGAAAACACGGTCTTAAGCCATATCAAGACAAAGTAGTGCGCCAGCTGCAAATGAAGCCGGTCCGGACTGTTTCCGGAGTAGCGCCGGTGACTGTTTTAACCAAGCCTTTCCCCTGCCCCGGTCAGTGTATTTTTTGCCCGAGCGATGTGCGCATGCCTAAATCATACCTTGCCAGTGAACCCGGAGCTCAGCGGGCAGAACACAACTTTTTTGATCCTTATTTACAAACCTACAATCGGGTTAAAGCTTTGCATGACATGGGTCACCGCGTAGATAAAGTGGAGTTAATTGTGCTGGGTGGCAGCTGGTCTTATTATCCCGAAGCCTATCAAATTTGGTTTATTAAAGAATGTTTTCGAGCTTTAAATCAGTTCGGGTCAAAAGATGAGTGCGAGCAAATTAGAGGCTATTATCAGCAAATAGAGAAGCAAATATCCGAATTAGATGTGCCTGCACTATCAGAAGATAGAAAGTTAAATGAACAACTTTTTTCAAAATATCAAATTCATGGTGCAGAAATAACATCACCCGAAACTTACAATCAAATTATCACTGATTTGTTTATTGAGCCGGAAAAAAAAGTGGGGTTGGATAAGTACCAAAGTGCGGTTTGGGATGAGTTAAAACAGCAACACCAGCAAAACGAAACAGCTGATACGCGCTGTGTGGGTTTGGTCTTGGAAACGCGCCCCGATTTAGTTAATCAAAAAGAAGTGATTAAACTAAGAAGATTTGGAAGCACTAAAGTACAGCTGGGAATTCAAAGTTTAGATAACGAGGTTTTAGAAAAAAATAAGCGAGGACATACTGCTAAACAGTCTGCTCGTGCTATGAGTTTGTTAAGGCAGGCCGGGTTTAAACTTCATGTGCATTGGATGCCAAATTTGTATGGCTCAAACCCAGAGAAAGACAAACAAGACTACCTCAAGCTTTTTGAGGACGAGCGTTTTAAGCCGGATGAAATCAAGATTTATCCCTGCTCTTTACTCGAGAGCGCTAGGTTGATGCAATATTTTCAACAGGGTAAATGGCGGCCCTATACTCATGACGAGTTATTAGATGTTTTAACTTTTTGTTTAACCCATACTCCGCCCTATTGCCGAGTAACACGCGTGATTAGAGATATTCCCAGTTTTGATATTGTGGCCGGCAATAAAAAGACGAATTTTAGGCAGATTGCTCAGCAGGAATTGGAAAAAACTCAGCAGCAGTCTCAAAACATCCGCGCTAGGGAAATCCGCCGCTACGAATTTGATTCAGATAAAGTGTTTTATGAGGAAATAAAATATCAAACAGCTGTTAGTACAGAGATATTTATGCAATATTTGGCACCGGTTAAAACTGAGCAAGGGCAGCAAAATAAACTGCTGGGTTTTTTACGACTTAGTTTGCCGAAACAAGAGTCGTTTGTTGAAGAATTAGGTGCGGCTGCAATGATTAGAGAGATACATGTTTATGGCAGCGTGGTTGGTTTGGGAAAAAATTCAACAGACAGAGCTCAGCATCTGGGTTTGGGCAGCAAGTTGATTGAAAAAGCAAAAAAAACCGCAACAATAAATAATCATCAAGAACTGGCGGTTATTTCTGCCATTGGTACTAAAGAGTACTACCGTCAGCGGGGTTTTAAAGATCGAGGGATGTATCAAATCTGCGAATAATGCAGCTGCTTTGTTCTTTATAGATTTGATCTAATTATTAATTTCAAATCTTTCTCTGGTAAATTTTATTTTTTTCTTGACTACTGCTTCCATATCAATATCAAGTTCTATGGCAAGTAAAACTAAAGAGCCTAGAACATCAGCAAATTCATCTTCCACATTTTCCTTAGAAAATTGAGCAATTTTGGATTTTCTCTGTAAATTCATGCTGGTTAAGATTTCATCTGCTAGCTCTCCTAACTCTTCCACGATCTTCATAGTTCTGGCAAAAACTCGCTGATTTTTGCTCTTGAGGGGCCAATGGGAATTTAAAAATTGGCTGATTTGCTGGTATTCGTTGGTGAGTTCGTTAAGAGTCATCATGCTTGGGTCATTATTAATAAACGTCTTATAACAAACTGTTATTTTAACAGATTTTAATCTGAAGCCAAGTTGTAACCAAGATCAAGTAATTAACTATAGGATAAATGCCTGTTCTTTAAAGCACTGCAACAACCCCTTGCCCACACCAGGAATTTTTTGTAAATGCTGCTTAGTTTCTGGCTGTAAAATAGTTAAATAGTATTGGAGCTGCTGCGGTAGTTGTTGAAAAGTTTGGCTTTGAAAGCAGGATTGCCAATAATTTGTCTCTTGATCGGTTAGCTGAATTTGAAATTGTTGGCAAAAACCACAGCTACAAGCTTCTTTTTCTAAAGGTAAATCAAAATAATCAGCAATTAGTTGACTCAAACAAGCCTGGTTTTGAGCAAACTCAATAATTTTTTCTAACTTCTTTAGTTTATATTTAAGCAGCTTTTTTTGTTTTTTTGATTTGTGCTTAGTTCCGCCTTTCAACAGCAACCCTTTTTGAATAGCAATATCAGCTTCACTAAACAACAAATAACAAAAACTGGGTTTACCGTCTCGGCCTGCTCTGCCCACTTCTTGATAGTAGTTTTCTAAATTGGCTGGAAGTTGATCGTGAATCACAAATCTCACATTGTCTTTATCTACTCCCATGCCAAAAGCATTGGTGGCACAAATGAGATTAGTTGTCCCTTGCATAAACTCATCCTGCACCTCTGCCCTTTCCTGACTCGTCATGCCGCCATGATAAGCCTGAGTTATACCTTGGGTAAGCTGGTGTTTAAAGTTAAGTTGGTTTATGAGCTGACTTAAACTTACAGCCTGTTTGCGCGTGGCGGTGTACACTATGCCGCATTGATCAGCATGAGATTTAAGCAGTTTAATTAAAGCGATTTGTTTGTAACCGCGGTTAGAGCAGCCAATCATATTTAATTGTAAATTGTGCCTAAGCTGCGATTGTTCAAAAACATGAGCCTGGCTTAAATCTAATAACTGTAAAATATCCTGTTTAATTAAATCTGTGGCAGTGGCAGTAAAAGCTGCTATGATCGGTCGCTTTGGCAACCGCTGGGCAAAGAGACTAATGTCTTGATAGTGCGGACGAAAATCATGACCCCACATAGAAATACAATGAGCTTCATCAACTGCAATTAAAGAGATCTGGCAGTTTTTAATGGTTTTAAAAAAATTTTGATTGAGCAAGCGCTCTGGCGCTATGTAAATTAGTTTATATTGACCCTGGTAAATAGCTGTAAGACGTTTAGTTAGCTCTGTTTGACTCAAGCTGCTGTTAAGAAAAGTAGCTGCAATATTTTTTGCTTGCAAGGCCTGAACTTGATCTGCCATTAAAGAAATTAAAGGTGAAATAACTAAAGTGAGGCCGGGTAAACACAAGGCCGGGATTTGAAAGCAGACTGATTTGCCACTGCCGGTTGGACGAAAAGCGACTGTATCTTGTCCAGCCAGAATCGAATTAATAATCGGCTCCTGGCCGGGACGAAAATCACTGTATCCATAATATTTTTTTAAAGCTTGATGAATGTTTACCACACAGCCAGCTTAACCTATAAAACTGACAGTGAGCTGACATTTAAGAAGCTACTTAGGAAAATTCGAGGCTGAAATTGTGGAAATTAGAGTATCTAACGTCCGGGATTTTTGCGCTGAAACTGAGCAATGCGGCGGCCGACCAAATCTCCCCTTTGCTTAATGTGAGAGCGCAAAGGATCCTTGGTTGAATATTCAGCTGCTTTAAGTTTCTGCCGTTCACGAATGGCTTGCTGCAATTGCTGTTTGTTCATTTTTGTTTGTTTAGAATCTGGAGACTTTTCTTGAGCATTTTGCTGGCTGTCTAGATCCTGAGGAAGGTAAGTAGTTCTAGGAGTTGATTTTATTTTCATGGCCCAATCATATCTTGCTCATAAAGTTGTTGTTCAAAAATTTGCTGCTGACGGTAGTCCGGATTTGCAACTTGTTGTAACAATGACCAAATTCCTAGACTCTGAGAGACTTGAATTAAAATGGCTGCTAATATACTGAGTACAATGGTGCTGCCAAAAGTAAAACCCAGCCCTTTAACTATGGATAAAATAAAATTGCGTTTAAATGAAGCAAGCTGCTTAAGCCTCTTATTAATCTCTAATAAAAGAGGATAAAGTTCTTGATCTGTGATTTGGGGGTTTTGTTTTTTCATATTAGTTATTTTATTATAACTAATGTCGGAGAGACAGGACTTGTTTGCCCTATTGATTATAAGTTAAAGAAATAAATTTATTCCTTTAACTCCATATTTTGCCATTGTAGAACTTCCAGCAGAATATGGGTGTAAGCCTGAAAGACTCAAACTGTATACACAGTGTTGGGCAAGGTTGAGCGAGGAATAAACGAGAGTACAACGTCCCCAATCTAAGCGCAGTGTTCTGTCCAGGTTTTTATCAAAAATTAGGTCGTTTATGATAGCCGTGCCTTTTATCCCAATCCCTTTTCATTTCGTTTGCCTTTTCCCAATCCAAAAGACCATCGGGGCCCATGCATTGTTTTTCGATGCGAGAAAAAGCAGCCAACCGATGTTTATCAATGGATTTCCACTGGCCTTCCATCAATTTATCATAGGCTTTTACTTGTTGTTCCGGTGTAAATTTCATAATGAAAAATCTAGACTGAATTTCACTTAACTCGTTGTTATACGTAATTTTTTTTACTTAATAATTAAGTTTTATGTCAGATATCTGTAATGTAGCTGTTATTAATTTTAATTAGTTAAATTATGTCACAGTAAATATCTAGAAGCAACTTGAGAGACAGGACCTGCCTGCCAGCAGGCAGGCTGCACTGCTCGCTTTACTGCGTAAAGCTCCCAGTATTACTCAGGAGCTGCGCGTATTGTTAAATGGAGCTTTGCACTCGACGGCAGAACTAGGCTCGCCTCCAAAGCCTACTCCAAGATAAATAAAAAGAATGGCTGTTTAGCCATTCTTTTATTCATGTCGGAGAGACAGGACT
>CAZSQY010000042.1:1831-5559 GCA_964609285.1 uncultured Pseudomonadales bacterium | reverse complement strand
TAAATTAAATTAAGGTTTGAATTCAGAAATCTCAATTTATTTACAATTTATTAATTAATCAGTTTTTTAAAACTATGCTAACAATCTCTAAAAGAGCGCGTTATGGCTTAAGAGCCATGCTTTATTTAGCTCAAAAAAATCAAGTCACATCTTCGCGCGAAATTGCTCAGGCAGAAGATATTCCAATTCAGTTTTTAGAACAGATTATTCATGATTTGCGCAAACAGGGTTTGGTTGATTCTAAAAGAGGAGCTCGGGGTGGTTATTTTTTAACTAAGTCCAGCGACCGGATTAGTATGAGCGATGTTGTCCGGCCGTTAGAGAAAGAAATTTCTTTGGCCGGTTGTTTGTCTCAGACTGCAGAGCATTGCAGCCGCCAAAAAAATTGTTTAGCCAAAAAAGGCTGGGAAGATTTGCAAAAATCATTTTTGCAGTCAATGGATGAAACCAGTTTGGCTGATTTGGTGCAAACAAAGCCTTAAATTAATCGTTATATTTAATATTTTAAATTCTTATGTCAGGAAAAGTCGCTCAAAATATTAAGCTGCCGCTTATTTTAACCATCGTCTTTTTGTTGACAGCTGCCATTTTTCTTGGCTTTCAGCTTCAATCAAAGCAGCAGCCTTCAGCATTGGACGGTTTTGCCCAGTGTTTAAGCGAACAAAAAGCAGTCGTTTACGGAGCTTATTGGTGCCCCAGTTGTAAAAAGCAAGAGGAAATGTTTGGTCAGAGTTGGAAGCATATTGATTATATTGAATGTGCTACACCTGGCATACAGTCACAAGTTAAGATTTGTCAGGATGCCAATATTGAAGGTTATCCCACCTGGATATTTGGAAATGATAAGCGAGTAACCGGGGCACAAACTTTTGAGCAGCTAGCTGCTGAAACCGGCTGCGCGCTTCCTGTTAATTTGTAATAGCAAAACGCATTAAAGAGTGTTTATTAAATAATTCTTAACACTATGTCAGAAAACAATAACAAGCAAAACAAGCAGCCTTCTCAAAATGGTCAAGTTTCACAAAATAGACTTTGGTGGATTTTGATTGGAATTATTATTACGTTTGTAATTTTGATTTCACTCTGGTTAATGGGTTGGTTATTTTTCTCTTCTTGGATGCCCGGTCCCCACCACCGCAATTATCCGGGCAGATTTTCTCAAATTGAAGTAGAGCAAAAAGAAGAGAATCAATCTGAAGCCTTGTCAGTAGTTAGAGCTGCTATCGCGCAAAAACAGGCAGACGGTGATTACCGCTGCTGCATAGAGCCGGCCTGCACTATGTGCTACCTAGGCAGCTGGGAATCAGATGACGGTTCCTGTTTATGCGATGATCATGCAGCAGCGGGGGAATGGGATCAGGTTTGTCCTGAGTGCAAAGCGGGTATGCAGGAAGGCCGTTGTCAATCAGAACAAACATCAACCGGTTTTTGTCCAACAGATGTACCCTCTTAACCGACTTTTTAAGTGGTTTTAGAGATCGGGGCTAATGCTTTTTTTTTGAGAAACCGGATATTTGCCATTAAAACAGCCGGTGCAAAAGGGCAGTTTTGTTTTTACAGCTTTTTTAAGTTCGGTTAGTGATAAATAAACCAGGCTGTCTGCGTTTACTTGTTTTTTAATTTGGGCAGTAGAATACTTGCTGGCAATTAACTCTTTGTAACGAGAAACATCCACACCTAAAAAGCAAGGGTGTTTAAAGGGCGGACTGGCTATTCTTAAATGAACTTCTTTGACCCCTTTATTTTTGAGCATGCGAATAATTTTTTTAATGGTCGTACCACGTACAACCGAATCATCAACTAAAACAATCTTTTTTCCTTTTAAGATTCTATCCAAGGGGCTAAATTTTAATCTGACCCCTAAGTCACGGATACGCTGGGCGGGTTGAATAAAAGTGCGGCCTACATAGCGGCTTTTGATTAAACCTTCTTGAAAAGGTATCTGACTTTCTTGACTGTAGCCTAAAGCAGAAGAGGTGCCGGAGTCGGGTACACCGACTATGTAATCAACTTCTACCGGTTTCTTTTTAGCCAATAAGCGTCCTGCCTCAAAGCGAGCCTGGTGCACTAAACGGTCATTTAAAATACTGTCGGGTCGAGAAAAATAAACATACTCAAAAATACAAAAACCGGTCTTATTGTTGCTGATTGTGTGAAAGGAGTCCAAACCATTTTTAGAAATTTCAATCATTTCACCGGGCTCTATCTCTCTCACAACCTCTCCACCCACAGATTCAATTGCGGTTGATTCAGACGCAACCAGCCAACCTTCTCCATTTAGCTTGCCAACGACCAAAGGCCTTACCCCCCATTGATCACGAATAGCGTAAATTTTATCAGCCGTTAAAATTACTACGCTAAAAGCTCCTTTTAATTGCGGAATTCCGTTGATAATTTTTTCTTTAAAATTGGTTCCATTGGCTTCAGCGATTAACCTGGCAATTAACTCTGAATCAGTTTCAGAGTTGAGACAATGACCTTTATTTAGCAGCAGTTCTTTTAAATGACCGTAATTAACCAAATTTCCATTATGGGCCAAAGCAAACTGCCCGCATGAGGCAGTTAGATAAACCGGTTGAGCATTGGTTAAGCTGGAAGAACCCTCGGTTGAATAGCGCGTGTGGCCAATGGCTAGCTGTCCTTCTAAACGGGAGATGACTTCTTCGGTAAAGACTTGATTAACCAAGCCCATATTTTTGTAAAGTTCAATGTTTTTTTGATTCGAAGCAGCAATACCCGCTGATTCCTGGCCTCGGTGTTGGAGAGCTAATAAGCCATAATAAGTTAAGCGAGCCACCTCTTCTTTGGGTGCAAACACACCGAATACGCCACATTCATCATGGATTTTGTTTGTGATTACATTTCTCACAATTGATATGAATTAACTGTATCGATTTAACTAAATCTTTACAAGTGTTCAATCTCAGAAGCTGCCTTGCCTCTTTTTACAGGTCTTTGCCTGATTGACAAGTTAAAATTATTCGGTACACTTAAAGTAATATGGAAGAAAATCAAACCTCTCCCCAAACCAATACCAATCAAGCAGAAGGCAATGTCAAAGCTGCGCTAACATATTTAGTTGGCTGGATTACTGGTCTAATTTTTCTGTTAACAGAAAAAGAAGATGAGTTTGTGCGCTTTCACGCAGCCCAAAGCTTAACCTTATTTGGACTTATTACCGTAATTACCTTTGTGCCTTTGCTCGGTCAACTCTTGGGCTTAATCCTATGGCCTCTGTCTTTAGTTTTGTGGATAGTTTTAATGGTTAAAGCTTATAAAAACGAGAAGTTTGAACTGCCGGTAATATCTGACTGGGCAAAACAAATCGAGCCTAAAATTTAAGATAACAATTGCCTAAAAGCTTATGTCTAAAAGATTATTTTTAATCTTATTTCCTATTTCTGTTTTGTTTTTGAGTTTGGCGCCATCGGCCCGGGCTTTAGTGGTTTATCGTGATTCCTTAGGGCAAATTATGGTCTATCAGGGAAGTATTTTGGGCCAATCTAATCAACCGCAGGCAGTTTCTCCAGGTAATTCTGCAGCAGCGCCCGGTCAAGAAGTGCGCAATAACAAATTTCAGCCGCAAGATAAAAACATTCAGCCTGAAATAACAGAGAGATATTTAATTAGAAGATATGCTACTAATGACAATAAACAGGTTAAAATTCAGTCCGGATTACAGAATAATTTAGAAGCACAAGTTAAGGTTAAAAACCAAGGTGAAGATA
>CAZSQY010000042.1:0-1731 GCA_964609285.1 uncultured Pseudomonadales bacterium | reverse complement strand
ACCCCATCCGGCAATACACATGATCTCAAACACTTTCCTGATGAAGCCATAGCAGTTATGCAGGAAAAAGGTAAGATGACACTCTTACAAGAGCCTGTACAAGATCCTGAAGTAACTTTAGAACCGGAGCCAACCTCAGATGAAGGTGAGGAAACTGAAGAAGGAGACGATCAAACCGAGCTGGCTGATTTAATGGTTTCTCCCACTACGGATGAGGAACAAGAACCTGAGAATTATGATCTAGAATTAACGCAAAATGATGACGGTGAAGTGGTGTATCGGCTGAAAGCTAGAGTTAAGAAAAATTTCTTAGGCTTTATTCCCTGGGAGTCAACTCAGCAGGCTGAGCTCAATGATGCTACAGGAGAAGTGAGTCTTGAAGAGCCTCAGGGCTTTTTGTCACAATTATTGACCGCTCTTTCTACCACAGAGTAAATTTTTAAGTTTTTACTTTGATAGTGCTTCAGGAAAAATTAATGGTTCTCAAGGTCTTCTCAATCTTCTTTTAGTACAATAAACATTTAATTACTGGCGGGGTTGAGTGCAAGCTGCAGCCTCTAGTTTATGAAAATTTTGTTGGTCGAAGACGAGCCTCATATTGCCCAAAATATTAAAAAAGGCTTAGAAATGAAGTCTTATGTAGTGGATGTGGTGCATGATGGACAAGAGGGTTTGGATTTTGCTTTAGCAGAAGATTATGACGTGATTATTTTAGATTGGATGTTGCCCAAAATGTCGGGGCACGACATTACTAAAGAACTAAGAAAAGAAGGCAGCAGCACTCCTATTTTAATGTTGACTGCTAAGACGACTATCAACAGTCGCGTGCAGGGATTAGATTCAGGGGCAGATGATTATTTGGGTAAACCATTCGCTTTTAAAGAGCTGCTGGCTCGGATTCGTGCCTTATCGAGGCGAAGTCAAAAACCAGTCCAGACTGATTTATTAGTTGGAAACTTAGCGCTTGATACCAATAATTATCAAGTTAAAAGAGCCGGTCAAGAAATTCATTTATCTAAACAAGAATTCGCCCTGCTTGAGTTTTTAATGCGTCATCCGGGTCAGATTTTTAGCAAAGAAGAGTTGTTGGAAAAGGTGTGGAGTTTTGATAGTGACATTTTGCCCAACACGGTTCAGGTCTATATTGGCTATCTGCGCAATAAAATTGATAAGCCTTTCCCCAAACTGTTTGCTTTGATTCAAACTGTAAGAGGTTTTGGTTATAAAATAGAGGCTCAACCTTTGGAAAATAATGAAGACAATATTAAAAACAAAAAATAAATTTTATGTTTGATGATTTGTTTGACAGAGCTCGTTTAATGCTGACTTTTAAATATGTGGTGATGATTATGCTCATCAGCCTTACTTTAAGTTTGTCGTTTTATCAGCGAGTTGGCCAAGTTTTTAATCGAGAAATAGAGCGTCTTGGCAATCGTTATTTATTGCGCTTAGATTGTCCCGGTCCCAACTGCCCATTAAGCGAAGGCGGTCACAACACTTTTCAAGTTACAGCTGAAGAACAACTAGAGGCTAGAAATAAAATTTTTAATCAATTACTGTGGCTCAATGGAGTGGTGTTGTTAATTGCTACAGTGGGAGGCTTTTATTTATCCGGCACCACCTTGGCTCCGATTCAAAAAACTATGGAGCAGCAGAAGCGTTTTATTGCCGATGCGGCTCATGAATTACGCACTCCCATCACAGCCTTAAAAACTTCATTGGAAGTTAATT
>CAZSQY010000041.1:0-5732 GCA_964609285.1 uncultured Pseudomonadales bacterium | reverse complement strand
TGACTTTTCAATTTTGTTACACTATGTAGATAACAATGTAGACAATAATGATGTTGCTGAATAATTAGTTTATTATAAAGTTCATGTAGTTAATTTGAATTAAAATTATGCAATTCTGATTGATTTCCAGAATTGACTGATATTGCAATAATATTATATTATAAAATTAAATTATACTTAGGTTTGATTAAGACTGCATTTATGGAAAGATCACTTGTTTTGAGACCTTTACTTTTATTGGGCAAGCTTTTTGCATTCATGGCAGCCTCCCTTGTTTTAATTCACCTTTTTTCTTTTTTTGGAATATTTGTGGCCATAGCTTATCCAATTTGGTGGTTTTTATTTCCGGATAAAGTACCTTGTTTTTTTTGCCAGTTGACCAGGCTGGGTTCTGATTGTCCGAGCTGCAATGAGCCTGTCCTCTCTAAAGTTTCAAACTCGCCCAATAATCTCAAGTCAGCAATTGTGAACGCTTTAATGATTTTTGTCATCAGCTTGCTGTCGATTGCTTTTGTTTATGGCGAAACTTTGCTAGTGAGAAAGACCGGCCTAATATCAACTCCAAAAACAGTCAATTTTGTTATTCCATCCAAAGGGCAGTATCGTTTAGGAGAAATTTTCCCGATGAAGATTGAAATCGCAGGGATTGAAACACCTATTAATGCTGTCCAGGCCGATTTGGGCTTTGACTCCAATAAATTAGAAGTTACCTACATTAGTACCAAGGGTTCTTTTGCTGAAATTTTTATTCAAAAAGAAATTAATAATGAGGCTGGTTTTGCTCGTTTAACCGGCGGTCTGCCCAATCCGGGATTTTTTTCTGACAGAGGCTTGTTTGGTACAGTTTATTTTAAGGCGAAGCAGCCCGGACTGGTGGTTATAGAGTTTTTACCAAGTTCCTTGGTATTAGCCAATAATTCTGAAGGCACTAATGTTTTAAAAAAACTGGATCAAGTCAGTTACTTGATCTTACCAGAAGAAATCAGTGAAGAGGAAAAACATCTGCAGCGTGATTTTACCAATATGACCTCAGGCGTTTTAGGTATAGAGCATGATGCTACGCAGTTGACTTTTTTTGAGGACAATCAAGTTTTAGGAGCTCAGCAAGATAAGACTGACGATTTTATGCCAGAAGAGAATACGCAAACAAGTAACAACAAAGATGGTTTAATTCAGAGATTGTTAGATTCAACTGCTCTCTCCATTGAGAACTGTTTAAATTTATCTAAAAAAATAATTATTTATCTGACCCCGGTTTTTTTTGGAGTTTTAATTGTGATAATACTTGCTGATAAGTTTAATTTTAGAGCAGACCAAGAATAGTTGCTATTTTTTTGCAATTTATCGCCACTGTCTCTGTTTTTCAAAAGTCGAATGCGGCTGATACTGCATTTTTAAATCATCGAGCTGCGGCCCCACGATTTGAATCTCATCTTGCGGATAAAGTGCTCCTTTGCCCAACTCATGAATTAAGTTTAAATATCCCACGTCTTGAATATCAAAACCCATTAAATAAGCTGCCACCGAATCTGCGGCCAAGGCATCTAGAGAAGTTAAAACCCAGTTAGAGTCAATGGGATCTCCGGAGCCTGGCCCTCGACCCTGCATGCCGACTGTTCCATCAATAATGGCTAAGTCCGGATAAACATGCCGGCTCAGTGCCTGTAAAATCCAGTGAATGTCTTTACCTTGGTGAATCTTGCCGCGGTTAGCCATACCACCTTGAATAGCACCGACTAAAACGTTCTTAATAGCCAAAGTTACCACTACGCTGTCGTGAGTTTTGGGCCGGGTGATCGAAACTAAGAAAGGCGCATCAGTATAAGTCTTGGATAAAGGTAGTTTTAACTGGCCGTGGGAGTAGTCTAGTTCCACCTGTTCTGTTTCAGCTTGGCTGGAGTCAAGCAGTTCTACCTGTGAATAAGCTTCAGCTAAATCAGTAAAACCGTGTTGAGCAAAGCCGTCAAAGGTGTCACCAACTGTGGCTTCTTCAGCAATGATAATTTTGCCTGAATAAAAGGGCTGCACAAAATCCACAAAAGCTTTGACCGCGTTAACAGGGGTGGTAGCCAGCTCATTTTTAATAGTTACAAAATTAATTTTTATTACGATCTTACCCAGGTCTTGTAAGCGGTTGCGCAGGTCTTGCTTTAAGGGCTGCAGAGCAGCTAAAGTGCCATGGTAAGAGTTGTCTGATGGTTCGAGAATGAGTTTTGACATAGTGCCATTTATTCTAACAAAGCAAGGCTGTTATAGAGTCCTTTCTTACTTTTTTCTTACAGTTTATTACCGCGACTCTGATCATTTTTCAGCAGAATATCAATAGATGTCAGAGCAAATTTATCAGGTTAAACTGTTAATGTCAGAGTTTGTGACTCATGATGTTAAACGTTTTATTGTTGAGAAGCCGCACAATTATAGTTTTGAACCCGGCCAGGCCATTGAAATGAGCATTGATCATCCTCGGTGGAGGGATGAAAAAAGACCTTTTACTTTTACTTCTTTAAACGATGATAAAGTTTTAGAATTTATCATTAAGCAGTATCCTTCTAATCAGTATGCGGATCATCACGGTTTTACTGAGAAACTACACCAACTTAAACCCGGCGTTGATCTATTAATTAGAGAGCCCTGGGGCACGATTAATTACGAAGGTCCGGGGGTATTTATTGCCGGCGGAGCCGGTATTACGCCCTTTATTGCCATTTTTCGTATGCTGCGGCAGCGCCAGCACATAGAAGGGCAGACTTTAATTTTTTCCAATAAAACCAGCCAAGATATAATTTTGGAAAAAGAATGGCGCCATATGTTTGAGAAAGAAGGCAAACTGATTTTAACCCTTACGCGCGAAAAGGACTTAGAGCATTATGAGTTTGGCAGAGTTGATCAACAGTTTTTACAAGACAAGATTGATGATTTTAATCAGAAATTTTATGTCTGTGGTCCTCCGACCATGGTACGAGCAATTAAGCAAACTTTAAAAGAATTGGGAGCTGAGTCTCAAGAAATTATATTTGAGGAATAACATATGTCGGTTTTATCTAAACTGCAAATAGACCAAAAATTAGCAGATCTTTCAGATCCCTGGTTTTATCAAAACAAGAGACTGAGAGCGATTTTTGAAACTAAAAATTTTGTATCAGGCTTGAGCTTAGTGAATCAGATTGGCCAGTTGGCAGAAGACTTGGATCATCACCCCAAGCTTTGTTTAAGTTACAAACAAGTTGAGATAAGCTTATGGACTCATACAGCCGGCAATGTGACTGAAAAAGATTTTGCTCTAGCCCGGAAGATTGACAGTTTATTCTGATTATACCCCGCTCCCGCTCAGCGGGACTGCAGGGAACAAATCAGAATGGGAGTTCCAAGGGGGAATCCCCCTGGTGGAGCTTCGGGGTCTAATACCCCGTAAGCGACAGGGGAGCAGGCTTTGATCTTGCAAAGCAAGATAAAACGCTGAGAAGTGAAGCCCCTTAGAAATGAGCACAAATATATTACTAATTTGCGAATTTATTTTAGTTTTTGTGCCAAGTTTTGAGCCAATTTTTTGATAAGTTTTTTTTCTTCTGAATTCATACTATATTGGGCTTTGAACTTGGGTTCAACCACCTCCATTTTGCTGTCTTGGGCAAATTTTTCTAAGGCTTTAAAGGCGCCGCCGGTCCAGCTATAAGATCCAAAATAAGCAAAATAGCGGTTTTGTAAAGTACGGATTTTCAGAGCATGAAGCAAAGCTTGGATCGGTGGAAAAACATCGTTGGTATAGGTGCAGCTGCCAATCACCAGTCCTTGGTTTTCCCAGACTGCGTTTAAGATTTCAGATAAATTAGTGTGAGCTGCGTTGAGGAGTTTGGATTTAATTTTGTTAGCTTTCAGTTCTTTGGCCAGTAACTCAGCCATTTTTTGGGTATGGCCGTACATCGAGCCATAAATAATTGTTACTGCCGGCTGAGCTTGGTAGTTGGTCCAGTCTTGATACAGTTGGTAAATTTTATCTTTACTCTTCTGCCAGACTAGACCGTGCCCCGGCGCAATAACCGCAATTTCTAGTTGGTCGAGTTGTCTGAAAACGCGGCCGGCCGGGCGGGTATGGGCGCCCAAGACAGTTGCAAAATACTCGCGGGCTTCTTTAATAAACTCATCTAAGTCTTGGCGCTCATCTGCCAAGGGTTGATCGTCAACAGTTTTATAACCGCCAAAAAAATCACTACTGAACAAAATTTTAGAAGCAGCGTCGTAGGTGACCATGCTTTCGGGCCAGTGTACCATCGGTGTTTGGTAAAACTTTAGAGTATGCTTGCCTAGCTCCAGTTGATCACCGGTTTTGATTTGTAAAACTTGATCTTGCGGTAAATTGTAAAAACCTTGAACAAACCCGGCAGTTTTGTGATTGCCCACGATTTGGACCTGAGGATATTTATCTTTAACCAGCTTAAGAGTGCCGGAGTGATCCGGCTCCATGTGGTTTAAGACTAGATAGTCAAGAGATTTGTCTTGCAGCAGTTGTTCTAGTTCTTCTAGGAATTCTTGAGCAAAGCGTTGCTCAACAGTGTCAATCAAAGCTGTTTTTTTATCTTGAATTAAATAGGCGTTATAAGATACGCCCTGCGGGATGGCCCATAGAGCCTCAAACTTTTTTATGTCGTGATCGTTGGCGCCTAAATAAGTGATGTCTGAGGTAAGTGGTTGAATTGTCATGGCTGTTTTCTAAAGTTGATATCTTGTTTTATTATAACGTTTAGATTCCAGCGCTTAATTCACAGCAGCTACTCCCACTCCATGGTGGCCGGCGGTTTGGTGGTAATGTCGTAGGCTACGCGCGAGACATCAGGTACCTCATTTACAATGCGGCTGGAAATCTGCTGCAAGACTTCGTAGGGTAGGCGCGACCAACCGGCCGTCATGATATCTTTGCTGTCGTAGATACGCAGCCCGACCAATTCTGCATAAGCCCGCTCATCGCCTTTAACCGCTGTGGTATCAACCCCGGTCATAATGGGGAAACTTTGGAAAACTTTATCAAACCAACCGGTCTCTTTTAAGACCTCGATTACAATTTGGTCAGCCTGTTGTTGTTTTTGCAGTCTTTTGGCTGTGATTTCGCCAATAATGCGGATGGCATGGCCGGGTCCGGGAAAGGGCTGGCGTTTAACTACATCTTCGGGCAAATTAAGTTGTTTGCCTAGTTCGCGCACCTCATCTTTGTAAAATTCTCTGAGAGGCTCAATCAATTTTAGATTCATTTTTTCCGGCAGCCCGCCCACGTTGTGATGACTTTTAATTTTACTGGCATGCTTGGAGCCTTTGCTTTCAATTACATCAGAATAAATCGTACCCTGCACTAAAAATTCAACATTATCCAGCTTTTTTGCCTCACGTTCAAAAATTTCTATATATAAGTTGCCAATGATTTTGCGCTTTTTCTCCGGATCACTCACGTCTTTTAAAGCTTTTAAAAACTCGTCTTGGCAGTCAATAATTTTAGGCTCAACGCCCAGATGGTTTGCAAAAATTTGCTGAACTTGTTCTTTAGTACCAAGGCGCATTAGACCGTTATCACAATAAATCGGCACCAAGCGCTCTGGGGCTGCTTTGCCCACAATGGCGGCTGCCACGCTCGAGTCTACACCTCCAGAAACAGCGGCCACAATTTTGCCTTTTGTCCCGACTAACTGTTTTTCCACCTGCTTAACCACTTTAGCCACATCCAGTTTTTTTTCTTTTATTTTTAA
>CAZSQY010000040.1:3071-5745 GCA_964609285.1 uncultured Pseudomonadales bacterium | reverse complement strand
AGCATAGGCTGGGACGAGTTTTTTACAAAAATTCCGGAGCTAAGCAGCCGCATTCATGCGGATACAGAGAGGCTTTACGAGCAGGATTATATTACGGAAGACTTATATCAATACCTGGATAAGATCAATCAATCCTTTGTTACTTTATATTCCGGGGCTATGAGCACGCCAGAAAAGAACAACTGGGAAAATTTTGATATAGATGAATATCTAGCTCTTATAGAAGCTGCCGGAGAGCTAGAGCCTGCTTTAACTGAATCAAACAAGATTGCTGAAGAAAAAAAGGAAACTTACAATCAAATGTTCCATGAGTCTGATGAGTTAATGTATGAAGCAAGCGATTATTACAACGAGAACCGGCTGGCTTTTGACAAAATTAGTGTTTTGCTGTCCAACTTCAGCAGCTATTTTCCCCGTAATTATTATGAGAAGGGTATGAAGATTTTTGTACCGGCTGATACGAATCATGGACTTGTGGGTATGGTTGGGTTTTGAGAGGAAAGGTGGGGTTTGGTTTTAATTACTAACAAGGAGTAAAGCACCGTGTCTGTAAAACGATCTATAACTTTAGTTGATGAGAAGATCGATGACACCGGCAATCTGTTTTTTGAGGGCCATGATATGGGCGGAGCTCCAAAAGAGATTTGGGGGGAGATAAGTTTAAGGATAGAATCGAAATTATAGATTGGTTGGATAAAAACCATGATAAGATAGGATTGATAATTCATTATAAATAAGCCTTTATCTAGCAGAAGCTCTAGTCTAATATCTGCTGAAAGTTTTAAAAAATGAGCTTGTTGATTTCTATTGTATTAATAATTTTTGTTTACTTTGATTTAAATAGAAGGCTTAAAAATATTGAAAAAGATCAAGGACTTGGAGACCCTGTTAATTTAACTTTTAATATCAAGCAGGGTATTTTAAATTCAGAATATATGCCTCACTTGGCTGGGATTGATAGAGACATTGACGATTTGGAGAATTGGCCGTCAGAAGATAAAAATAGATACCGAGATTTTATAAATGAAATAGTCGGGCACTTTTATAGTATTAAAGTCACTTATTTGCCTTGTAATAAAGCATGGATTGTGAATTACACTGATCAGAACGATGATTATATTTCTTACGGCAAGATTGTTGATAGATCTTTGGGAAGAACTATTTTTAGTGAAGAATTTGGCGAAGGCGAAGACTCAGACTGTGATTATGATTTTTTATTGAACATCTATGTTAGGATAATTTCTGTAGAAAAAAAGATGATTCCTGTTTTAACAGCCTATTTAACTTTTCCTGGAAAAAGCTTTGGAGATAAACATAATTATAGTCATCTATTAGATTTTCCTTACGCAAACATTGATTTAGCAAAAAAAATGGGTTTTGAAGTGGAGTTCTATGACAATCCTGCCTGGCCGGACTTAGAAACTCCCGATTTCGTAGAAAACAGTTCGGTAAACATTATATTCTTTAGAAAAAATAATGTAGAAATTGTTTATTGAAACTAAATCTATGAAAATTTACTTTTGAATGCTTTTTGCTAAAATTCTATTCTTCCCTCAACCTCTCTTCTGAACCAGCTGATTATCCTATTGAAGATAGTTTAACTCAAGAAGAATATGAACAAGCGGTTAACGCGTGCAAGCAAGACGTAAGAAACCAGTATGAACTTCTATTACAGAATTGTCAGGTTAGATACGGAGCTTCATCTGCTGCTGAAGCTTGTAAAAGTATATACGAAGATGAAATGGAACAAGCTTTGAAAGATTGTGAGAGTTATTAAAAGCATTTATAGAGCCAGTTTAGATTTTTGCTCTCCTCTATGCTGTTCTCTGCTATAATTAAGCACGATGAAAAAGCGTAAGAGCTTCTTTTCTAAATTTGCACTCAGATCTAAACAAACTGGGGTCAGTCAAAATAACAAACTTCCACCGCTAAGCTTGCTCTCATCTCCACAAGAACTTTCTTCCTCCACCCCAACAGACAAAAACTCAAAGTTTGTTCCGCTTAAAAAAATGATTGAGAGATATCAGGGGCAGAACTTAGATTATGATCTACCAATTCTACTAGGTGTTGATGGTTCAAATAAAGATTGGTTTGCGGATCTGACTGAGATAGGTCATATTTTAATGGCAGGCTCAACCGGTTCAGGCAAATCATCATTTGCCCACTCTGTTATAGCGTCAATGCTGTTTCTGCTTAATGCCAAGCGGGTGAAGCTTCTTCTCATAGATATGAAGCGTGTTGAGTTTTCTGTGTATGAGAAAATACCCCATTTATTAACTAAACCGTTGGTTGATGCAAATAAAGTTTTTAAACAATTGCAACTTTTACTTAAGGAAAAGAGGAGGCGGTTGGAGTTGCTTGAATTAAAAAAAGTTCAAACGATTAAAGATTATCATCAAGAATATATTCAAGAAAAGATGCCTTATATTGTTGTTTTAATTGACACTTTCTCTGATTTAATACTGGCAGATCCGCAAAGATTTAAGAGGCTGATAACGGTGTTGGCTGCAGATTGTAAAAAAAGCGGCATTCATATGGTTATGTCAGATTCAAGGTTTTCAAATGATGTTTTTACACCAAATATCAGGTCTTCATTTCCTGCTAAAATTTGTTTTGCTGTTTCTGATAAAAGAGGATCGCAGTTGCTAGTTGATGATCCAAGAGGGGTTAATTT
>CAZSQY010000040.1:0-3061 GCA_964609285.1 uncultured Pseudomonadales bacterium | reverse complement strand
GTTGGTCAAGGAGATTTGTTTTATCAGGAATCTGATAAGGCAGAGCTGGTAAGGCTGCAGGCTCCGTTTATTGTGCATAAGGAGGTTGCTGAGTTGGCGGATTTTTTTAAAAAGCAGGAATGAGCGTTGGGGATTTTGTGTATTTTACTAACGCTTTGATTTTAATTATTTAGTTTTTAGTTTTGTGACAGAGGTAGTTGCTTTACCTCCCTCACCGCCTCCCGATACGCACAGTAATCACACTCCTCTGCCGCCTCAGGAATCTCAACACTTTCTAAACAAGCCTTAATTTCCAGTAGGGTCTCTCTATCGTCAGTACTGCGAACATAAGGGATCAGAGTCAGCTCAAATTCAAGTATGGAAGGTTGGAAGAAAATATACTACTAATAAGTTAATCTCTACAAGAATAAATTGTTGTTAGAATAAGCGTTGATGTATAGAGCTAGATGAGACTATAATAGACCTAATTATCCAAATTTTCATTTAATGCAGGAAAAAAATAGCACAGCAAAGCAGGAAAAGAAACAAAATAAACGTAAGTGGAATTGGTGGATTCTGATTTCAATTATTTTTTTCATCATTATTGTTTTTTTAAGTTTTTTTATTCTTTTAAGAAGGCTTCCCTATTCAATTTCTATGAGCTCGTATAGGTTTATGGATTCAAAGGATGTAAATTTTGATAGTCATCCTATGATCGAGGCGGAGGGATCCTGGTTATCAACTACCAATTTAGCATACCCGTTACAGACTGTCCAAATAAAATGCTGGGAGGATTTATTCTGCACGATTGCAACATCTGAAGTAGATGAGCAGAGCGGCTTTTTGTATGTTGATACGGAACTGATTCCAGTAAGCAAGTGGACAGATGCTGAAGTTAAGACAGTACCGCAACAGGCAGGATCTGGTTGTGTTGAGTATCAATATACTATTGATAGAAATTTAGAAACAGTAATTAGCACCAGAAGGACTCTTAAAACTGATGGTGCATGTCGTGGAGTACAGACAGAACCAATTATAATGAATTTAGGAGATGGCTATGATCGATTTCAAGATTGGGCAAAACAGCATCCATTTTTTAAAATATGGTAAATTATAGCGAATATTCTCAAAACAGAAATGCAAAGGTTTCTGGTTATCAGTTAATAAGTGGTTTAGTTTTAATTTTTTTAGGAATTTTAATTGGTTATCTTTTAAGTGATAGAAATATTGAATCAGTTGTAGAGCCCTCCAAGAATCAAGGAGAATCTATTTGTGAGGTACCTGAGTGCTATTTAGGCTTATGTCCTAGATATTATAGTATGGAAGTAGATGGTGATGGTATTTCTGAAAGTGTTGTGGTTGTGCCTACAAGAATGACTAAAGGAGCTGGCAAAGTTTTGGTCATTGATGAGGGAAAAATTGTATTTGAGAGTGAGGAGTTGAGCCATATTGGTGTTGTGGAAACAGGTGAAGACAATCCAAAAGGAAATAAACTGCCAATTACTTATTCTAATTCAGGTAATTCCGAAGATTTAATGAAGAAGGTTTATATTTATCAGGATGGTGTTTATCAGCTCGCAGAATAACATGGCTGCTGATTTTTAAATTTTTTCGTTAACTTTTAACTAGATAGTTATTGCTCGATCATTGTTAGCATTTCTTCGTTTACAGCCATTTCTAAGGCTTTAAAGAATGCTTTCTATGTTTTTCTTAAAAAATATTTCTTTGGTCTATAAGCAGTAAAATTTATTGAACTTTGTTTTGCAATCTCTCCCATTCTCTAACTAAATCTAAGGATTTTTGTTCAAAATCAGGAATGAATTTGAGCTTAATCTTTCTATTATTTTGCTCATTGATAAGCAAAATATCTGTTTTCCCTTCATAATAATCTTTAAGGACCATATCGTTTGTTTTTTTGCAACCGTAAACTATTCCTGATATGCCTGCCCAATTAGCTGCGGAGAAACACATTAAGCAGGGTTGTAATGAAGCGTAGAGAGTAGCGTCGCTTAAATCGGTAGACTCTAGCTGCTTACAAGCTTTTCTAATTGAAGAAGTTTCTGGATGACTGGTGGGATCGTTTAATTTAAATCCCAAGCCAACACCTTTTGAAATAACCTTGTCATCCTTGACTACAACTGCTCCAGCAGGAAAGCCGCCTTGTTTTACAGATTTTTTAGCTTGTTTTAAAGCCAGTTTTAAAAATTTTAAGTCCTTGGTCATTTCTCAACCTCCCTCACCGCCTCCCGACAGGGGCAGCAATGATATTCTTCAGTTATTTTCTAACTATTTATTTATCCCAAAACCCCCGGCCTCAACGCCGAAAAATTCACTGTGATCCGTACCAATTCTAGTTGCTTTAATGTCCCTGCCTGCTTCAAAGTCATGCCAGCCTGCCTGCTGTTCTGGTATATATAAAGGAGGCAGTTCTTTTTTACTTTTTACTGCAGTCAGGTCTAGAATGCCGGGAATATTGTCCAGCCACACAAAAGTATGAGCCTCGCGCCACTGCTCTTCTCCTGTCACAACTGAGCCAACAACCAATTTTACCTCCCAGCCAATTTTTTGGGCAATGAAGGCGGCTAATGCAGCTAGCTCTGCACACATCGCCTGGTTTTTCATTTGTGAGAGACTAACTTTAGAACCAAGGTCTATCAGAAGTTTTTTTCTTTTGTACTCATCATTGACTGCAAGCCCAAGAACGTTTATTACTTTTCTTTGAATTTGATGCAAGCCAAACAAGGTAAACGGGTCTACTGGAAGTTCATGTTTTTTAACTAGCGCTTCCCATTCCGGTCTTACTTGTTCGTAAGCTGACTTTAATGTTTTTAAGCTTACTTTGTCCAGGTCCAGATTTTCTTCATCAATGATTAATGAAACTTCGTCAAATGCAGCAATATTAATCGGTCTGTGGGGTTCAAGTTTATCGTAATAACAGCCGTAATGAATACTTTTGCCTTTGATTGGGGGAATGTCAGTTTTATCTTCTGTGGCCATGGATTGATTATATCAAGTTTTTACCCACTCACCTCCCTCACCGCCTCCCTGTACGCACAATAGTCACACTCCTCTGCCGCTTCAG
>CAZSQY010000039.1:2390-5768 GCA_964609285.1 uncultured Pseudomonadales bacterium | reverse complement strand
ATCGTGTACCGGGGTTGGAACGCAGACAATAAACACATCGCTATCCTTTAAAATACTGGGTTGAGTTGAAACCTTAACCTGATTTTTATTTAGATATTTCTGTACAATTTCATCATCAATAGGGCTTTGATTGTTATTGATCGATTTAATTTTATTCTCATCAATATCAAACCCAACCACTTCGTATTTGTCAGTTTTATTAATAGCAATAAATAAGGGTAGACCCACATAGCCCAAACCAACCACTGCTACTTTTTTAATTTTTTTCATAATAGCTTTGCTTTAATTTAGTTAAGAATTAATTATCTAATTCAAAATAGTATACCTCAACTCTTGTGTCATCAACCTCTGTGCCGTGAATTTTTTCAAAGTTTTCTTCAATATAACTTTTAACCTTGCCTTGAAGATGATAGGATTTACCTGTTTCCCACGCTATCCAGCCCCTTTTAGCCTTTTCCAAATCACTCATAAACTCCTCAAAACTGTAACTGCCATTGCTGCCCATCGAAACTGCATTTATCTCTTCCAGCTCTCTTAAATAATACATCCGGCCATACTGTAAAAATAGAGTATCTACCTCCGGATCATAGTTATCTATTATTTCCTGGTAGGCTACAGAGTGAACTGCTCCTCCCTGGGCATGATAACGATCTCCAGCTTCAATGGAGCTGAGTGTTGCAAAATAGCCTCCAAATATCAGCAAAGAAATAATTAAGGGCAGTAGTTTTAGTTTTTTAAACAAAGTTACCAGGCCGTAAACTGCCACAATTAAAACCAAGATAGTTAAATGGCTAGTATAAACAAACGAAGCATAACGGTTTGCCACATAAATAAAGAAATACAAACTGAATAAGGAAATGATGCCGATTGCTACTATTCTTAAATTTTTCTTAAGAGTGGCCGCTCCTAGGCCAAGGGCGAATAAACTCATGGTAATAACCCTGCCAAAAGGATAGCCAAACATATAGTCTTTATAAATAAAGTTGCGTCTAGCAAAATTGCTAATAAAAGCATTATGTCTAAAATGACCTGTGGTAATTAACCACAATGCACCTGCTATACCCAGCAAAGCTATAATTGCCGGCACTCTCCAGCGCTTGCGGCGCTTTGCATCTAAAATAAAGGCAAGAATCACAAACAACATCATGCCCGGGCCAATCACTAAACTGTTGATATGAATGTGGTAATTAAAATATAGTAAGACTAGGCTTAAGACCACGAAACCCCAGTGAAATGGTAAGAAATTTTTAAAAAATTGCTTAATTGGTTTGTTTTTTGTTAGCAGCTTAGGAATCCAAAATTCTGATACTGCACGGTAGGTGCTATAGACAAGTAATAAAAAGATTGGCAACAAAATAGCATACATTCGTATATAGCGCGATAAGCTGATGTAGGAAGGAGCAATAGTCACTAAAAAAGTAGTAATTAAAGCTGCCAGCCTGCTTTTAGTAGAAAATAAAGCAATTGGGTAACTAATTAGAATTAGCAACGTACCAAAAATAACAGATGGAATGCGAGAACTGGCTTCAGAAATACCGGCAATTTTATAAACCTGGGCAATCATCCAAGTATGCGGCCAGGCTCGGTTGTAGTAGCAGCCTTGTGCTTTTTCTGTACAAGCTGGCTTGTCTTTAATCCAGTTCCATTGAAAATAATCACCAGTGTGGTAATAACCGGCTGCCGCGCTCACCACCTGGTTTTCATCACCCCTAATATCTTGTAATCCCAAATTATTTGCTCTTAACCCCAGCCCAATCAATGTCAAAATAATTACAATGTAAATTGGTTTGACTTTGTTTAATACCTGGTTGATTTTATGCGGATAGTTTTTGGTTGGTAACAATAACAAACCTAAAGCTGACATTACCAGGGCGGCAGTTGGCGGCTTTTGCAAACTTAACAAGCGGATAATTAGAGTGTTGCCAATATTCAACTCAAACATTAACTCACGAGCTAAGAAATAGGCTAAAGAAGAAACAAACGTGATTTGCACAGCCGGGCTGTACCACTTTTTACTTGTTAAAAAATTAAGCTGGGTGCGCTCGTACAACCAATACAACCAAACACTAACAACGCCGGCCCCAACTACACGTAAGCCTAGGGTTAAGGGTAAGTAAACCAAGCCTACGATTTCAACAAAAAACAAGAACGCAAAAGTAGCAGCTATGTAATTAAACACAAACTGTGCCTGTTGTGACTGCTTAATCTTAAAGAACGTCTGCTGGGTCTTTGAGCTCAAACGGCTCCACCACTGCTTGATTGCCATAATGGTTGATTAGCCTTAAACTATCTACTTTATAATCTTGATTTAGCGGTTGTTCAGCAATTACTTTATCAGCTTCCCAATTGGAGATTAAAAATTTAACATCGTCCACCCAGACTTCTCCTGGCTGCCAAGCCGGGCCAAAATTCTTGCCGGTAATTTTAATCTTATCGCCTTGAATTGACCAGTTTTTACTAACACTCTTAACTTTAGGAATTTTTTGTAAAGATGAGTAATACTTTTGATAACCACCAGACGCTGCCGCTGTTAAAACAAATAAAGCATAGATAGTTAGGCAGGTAAATATTTTGGGGTGAGGTCGATTCTTTTTTAAAATAACTATGGCAACAACCAAACCCATTAAAACTATCAGCCATAAACTAGCCTGACGGCTTTTGAGACGATTCACAATAAAAAAATGTTCAGTGAGCAAGTATTCTGCAGCGTGCCAAGTTATTAACCAAATGGCTGCAGTGATGGCTGCCAAAAGAGGGGCTGGTTTTTTTAAAGCTCTGGTAATTTCTTGCACCTTATTAGTTTACTATAATAACAGGTAAACTCCAATTTGTGGGAGCAAGCGAAAGCAGGTTTATGAGCCAATTATTCAACAAGAATTGTTTTAAAACAGCAGGGGCCAAATTGTTTCAGGAGCCAAAGTTTATACTTGGTCTTCTTTTAAAACTCCTCTTACTCCCTTTTGCTTTTCATTCCGACCTAATTTCTATGTACTGGCGGGCTAATTTAATGGCTTCTCATGGTTTGTGGGGTTATCAGCCCAGCCAAGTAGTGGGGCACTGGATCTATGCATTAAACCTAAAACTCATGCAGTTGCTTGGTTTTGATTTAACTGCTATTTTTCATCAACCGTTTGGTATTACACCTGGTAAACCAACTGCCAGTGTCGGCGACTGGCTGCAGTTTGCTAATCTAGACAACATCAACGCGGTTTTATTTATGTTTAAGCTGCCGCATTTGGTGTTTGATATTTTGGTTTATCTGGTTTTAACCAAAAAATTTAAAGAGCATCCACGGCGGGGTTTAATCCTTGCCAGTTGGTGGCTTAATCCGGTTAACTTATACGCTTTTTATATTTTTGCCAGACACGACAGTATTAC
>CAZSQY010000039.1:0-2290 GCA_964609285.1 uncultured Pseudomonadales bacterium | reverse complement strand
TTTTTTATTCTTAGCCCCTTGTCGCCTCATTATTTTGTGTGGCTTAGCATTTTTATATCTTTGGTATTAGCCATTGACCACCGTTATTTATGGATTTATGCCGAGGCGGTTTTGTGGTGGCTGCTGTGGGCGCTGTGGCGTAATGATTTAACCATGTTTTCCATCCGTTTATTTTTACCTGTTTCAGAAAACATTTATTATCTACCCCAGTTTTTAAGCTCTTCTTTATTTACCCAGGTTTTTAAAGTTTTGTTCAGTATCAGCATGCTGGAGTTAACTGTTTTTGCCTTGTTCCCGCACTGGTTAAATGTTTTACCCAGTAAAATCAGGCATATTTTTAGAATTCAAGGAGAAGAAAGAAGGGTTGATGAATAAACGATTTAGTTCATTTTTAGCTGTGCTTGTATTCGCAGGAACAAGTTTATGTTTTGCTTCACAAGCTGCGGCTGTGGCTTTGCCTGTAATTAATATTGATCAAACAGATCAACAAATTGAGTTACAGCCAGGGCAGCCTATGGGCCAAACTTTCATATCGCCAGTTAATAGTTTTGGGAGCTTGGAAGTACGCTTTAATAATTATTTCTTAACAGACGAGTTGTATATAATTTTTCGAATTAAAGAGGCTGGGGCAGAGGACTGGTATTACCAAAACACCTACGGAGCCAAGGATTTCTATAACGGCTGGTTTTACCCGTTTGGTTTTCCTGTTATTACCAATGCCGAAGAAAAAGAGTTTTATTTTGAGATTGAACTTAAGCCTGGGCAGTTAGAAATAAACGAGCAGTCACCTTTGAGTGTTTATCAAAACAATCAAGGAGAAATTAATTTTAGGCTGCTGGCAAATAAGAGTTATAAGGACTTTGTAAAACAGGTTTGGGGGGATTTTGTAGATAAGGTAAGAGAGCAGCCTGTATTTTTTGCGTTGTACACTTTGCTGTTACTCAGTTGTGGAGCTATTTTGCTTAAAAGCGTTAGAAACAACTGAATTTAGCTTTGCGTCAGTTATAATTAAGGCATGCCATTATTTATTAAAACTTTGCTTCAACTCCCTCAAAAATCCGCTGGCCTGCGCCAGTCCGCCATTAACATCACCGGCAGCCTCATCGCTTCCGGCCTGGCAGCCATTGCCATCATGCTTATTTCCCGTTCTTTGGGCCCAACCGGCTTTGGCCAATTCAGCACTGCCTTTGCCTTAAGTTTAATTTTAGTTAAGTTTAATGACTTGGGTTTAAGCACTGCTACCAGTAAATTAGTGCCTGCACTGAAAGATAAGCAGCATCAGCAGTTTTTACTCAACCTCATTACCCGCTATCGTTTGCTAATTTCTTTAGTTTTAGTTTTAGCAGGCTTGGCTCTAACCCCATTCTTATCGATTAACGTTCTAAATGTTGATCCCGGCTTAGTGGCGCTGGCTGTGGTTTTAAGCTTAGCCACAACTTATTTTGAACACGCTCTGTTTTCTTTGCAGTCTTTGCATCGTTTCTCTTTAAGTGCCTTAATTAATATTTTGCAGGCTGTTTTTAAACTGATTTTTACAGTCGCCTTTATTATTTGGGCCGGTACTCAAGAGATAAATCTGATTACTCAAGCCTTAATTATTTTTGGTTTTTACATGCTTTCACCTATTTTGCCGGTGTTACTATTTAAGGCTATGCAGCCTGGCAGGGTGCCGTTATCAGCCAAAACTCAGTCATTTTTAAAGCAGGAAGTTTTATCTAAAGATCAAGCTAGAAATATAAAACAAAAACTGTGGGCTGTGGTGCGTCATGCCGGCTGGGGGATCTTTGCTGCTGGTATTATTGAAAATATTGATATCTTGTTTGTGCAAGCTTACTTAACTGACTATGAAGCCGGCTTACTGGGCGGAGTTAACCGCATTGCCATGCTGCTGTATATTTTGGCCTATGCTTTGGGCAATGTTTTAAACCCACGCGTGGCTCGCTACACTGATCAAGATAATCTAAAAGCTTTTTGGAGCAAGGCCTGGTTAATTGTAGGCGGCTGTGTGCTAGGTTTTGTCTTTAGCATGTTCTTAGCACGGCCCTTAATCACTTTAACCATTGGCATTGACTATTTGCCCGCCTTACCAATCATGCGCGTCTTGCTGGCTGCAGGCTTTATTACCATCGCAGTTATGCCGTTTGTGGCTTTGTTTTATGCTTTTGATAAGCCTTGGTATTTTTCTATCAGCGGCATTGTGCAGTTAGTGATTGTATTGTTGGGCAACGGTTTGTTGGTGCCTGTTTATGGATTAGAAGCAGCTGCCTGGACTCGATTTGGAGCCAGAGCA
>CAZSQY010000038.1:0-5987 GCA_964609285.1 uncultured Pseudomonadales bacterium | reverse complement strand
AAATGGCGCAATCCGTAAGCCGGATTCTGTTCTAGTAGTGATTTATCTGCTCCTGGACATTATTACCGTGAAAGGGAACAAAACCGTTAAGGTAAATATCGCCAGTCTCAGCAGGGAGGATTGCCTCACGCTTGCGCGTGACCTCGTCCTGATCTCTCAGGAGTCTGCGGCGTTTCACCCCTACCAAAGTAGGGCTCGTCTCTGTTGCTCTGACTGGATCTCGTTTAAACGAGACCTCCTGCTTTCGCAGGACACCCTTTTGTTCAGCTGTCCGGACTTTCCTCTCCACCAGAAGTGGAGCCACTACCCGATTACGCCAATTACTATTATATCAAAATACCTATAAACAGGGCAATTGCTGCTCTTATTCAGGAAGATTGGCTTGATTGTGCCCCACAAACTTGATATAAGTTTATCAGAAAGGATATTTTATGCCAGATAATCAATCTTCAGCAGACGCTCTCCCAGAAGGAGAAGAAACTCCTCAACTGCAGGATGCTCAGGACATAGCAATTGAAGCTGTTAGCCAAGCTACAAAAAAAGCCGGTGAGCAACTTTCAGAAAAAGAAAAATCAGATCAGTTTGCTCAAACTCTGCAGTCAATTGAGGGTGTAATCGAGTCTAAGGCTAGCAAATTAATGCGGATTAAGGATGAGCAAAAAAAGAAACGTCAGATGATTAAAAATGTTTTTGAGAATGATGCAGAGTATCAGGAAGTAGAAGAAGAAAAAACAGAAGTTTATCAAGAGTGGAAGCAGCGTAAGAATACTCTTAATGAGACAACTCAAGTGAGGGAGTTAAAAGATGAATTACGCGAACTTAAGGATGAGCAAAAAGATATAGAAGAAAGCTTGAGCAATCATTTAATTAACTATCATCAGTTGACTAATTCAACTAGTTTTGACACCTCAGATGGTGATCAATGGGAGTTTAAAATTAAAGCTAAAGTTAAGTCAAGAAAAGTTGAATAACAGTTATCTAGAATATAACTTGGAGACGAAAGGCTGTGAATTTAAAGATTCTATAGACTTCTAATTTTTTCTCTCAGTCTTTCTAAAGATTGAGGAGAAACATTCTTCATGCGTTTTAAAGTTTTAAGTCTTTTGCGCAGATGTCTTTTTTCAGATAATCGTTCTGCTTTTAAAGTGGAGGGCTTTTTATGATAACGTCTGTCACGGGCTCTTTGGACAATATCCATGGCAGAGACAGTCTTTTTGAATTTACGAATAATACTGCCGCTAGAACTACCTTTATCTGCTCTTACTATAATTGGCATAATTTTTTTTAGTATTTTTAGCTAATGATTATTTTGATTAAGGAAGAAGTATTATAACCTAATCTTTATCTAGTTGTGAAGTGATAGTCTTGGCTATAGTCTCTAAATCTTTTTTTTGACTTGAAGCAGCAGCTTTATCTTGACTCCTACTTTCATAAACAGGAATTAGGTGTACATGAAAGTGAGGAATAATTTGATTGGCTATTTCGCCGTTATGGATTTTGACCACAAAACCTTCTGCCTGTAAGATTTTGCGATACTGTTTAGCCAACTTTTTAGCAGCAGACATAGCGGCACAGATCAAATCTTCTTTGGTATCAAGTAAATTCACCGAATGAGTTTTAGGCACAATTAAAGTGTGACCTTTGGCCTGAGGATAAATATCTAAAAAAGCCAAAATTTGCTCGGTTTCATAAATACGATAGCTCGGAGACTCGCCTTGAATAATTTGGCAAAATAGACAACCTTCTTTGTTAGGGCTTTGATTATTTTGAGCCATAAATTTGTTTGACTAATTTTATGATTTGTTTAAGAGTTAAAGGACTTGGTTTTTGGTCGCGATGACTGATAGATCCGTTTAAAAGCATTTTGCCGCCCGGATGGTAATACCAGCTGCCGGTATCATCGATTTCCTTAATTTTTTCATAAAGTGCTTTAAGAACAAAATCAGAATCTGGTCTAGCTTTAATTCTAATATGGCCTTGCTTGGGATCTTTACGAATAACCAGTCCATAACCTAGTTTTTGAGCTTGCTTAATAGTATCGTCATTGGCTGTTTCTAGGGCAAGGCAGGGGGTTTGTTCCAACTGAAAATTAATGCCTCTGTCTTCAATAATTTGATTGGCCTTAATGGTTTGTTGTAAAGCTAGAAAACCATAGTCTAAACACTGCAGCCCAAAATGTAGTTGTGATTCATCGTTGTTACGGTCTGTTAATTCATGACCGCGGATGAGTTCATGGATCATAAACACGTAGCGTTCGTTTGCCGCATCCGGCCAATGAATTTCTTGAAAGTGATCTATGTCGTTAATAAACTCAACTAATTTTTTTAAGGTAATATCTTGTTTGAGATCAGGATGAACTTGACAAACGTGCTCATAGACTAATTTAGCAGCACAAGTTTTTTGCTGAGCTCGGTCCGGCTGATGGTGATCAAATTTACCTAAGCCGGTATCTACGTGAGTGGCTTCATGCAGGCTGGATCCAAACTGCTCGGCTTGTTGCTGGGAGATCCTTTCTCCCGGGTTTACAAAAGCAAATTTAGCATCAGCATATGTTTGAGCATCAAATTTAGTTAAGATCCAAACAGCTCCAATCGCATCTAAATCCGGAGAGTGGTGGGTAACAATTAGTTTTCTTTGACTCATAGACAATAGGTATTATAAAGGAAACCAAAAAAGTCTGATAGTTTGGAAGTTCTGCCGGTCAAAAAAATCCCACTGCTCAGTTTCCTTCGCAGTGGGCTCCTCACCGGGACGTCTCTTTTGATGTATCTGTAAATATATAAAAAGATCTAACACTTATCTATAATTAAAAAAGATTGAATCAACAAGTTATAATTTTTATACCAGGCTAAATCATTATATTTATATAGGACTAATTTTTTATTGTAATTTTTGCAATTAAGTAATTGGTATGTATTAAAATATTAACTGTGGTGAAAGAAAGCTTGCCAAATTGTTTTAAAAATCCAAAAAATAATTTTAAAGGGTAATGTCAGAATTTGCCAAACAAATGGAGTCTTATCGTCCTCTCCTCTTACCCACAATGAAATAATCAACCATTTATTTTTCTCTTTCAACTCTTTAGCAACAATGTGCACAGGCCTGTTGTTAAAAGTTTTAATAAATTTCCATTTACTTTGTTTAATTCTAATTTTTTGATCGGGAAAATGAATGGTTTGGAAAATTTTGTTGTTAGAAATAGAGCGATTCAGTTTACGATTAATAGCATGTTTGGTGAAAATTAAATCGTGATATTCTTCAGTCATGGCTATGCTTTGCTGCTGTTCAAACTCACTTAAGCTGTTTTATTCAAGCTTTTGCAGCACTTGTTCTAGAGTTAAAAACTCTTCTTTATCTTCACTCCTATCTTTATATTCAATTTTTTCTCCTGTTTTTTCTGAGATTACCAACCGACTCGGAATACCCAATAGGTCTGCATCAGCAAATTTAGTGCCGGGAGTTTCATCACGATCATCCCACAGAACTGAGTAACCAGCCTCTCGCAGTTGTTGGTAAAGTTTTTCAGCTTTAGTTTGAGCCAGTCCAATATTAATTAAGTAAACATCAAAAGGAGAGACTGTCTTGGGCCAAACAATACCTTTTTCGTCATGATATTTTTCTACAATTACCCCCATGGTGCGAGTGGTGCCCCAGCCATAGCAGCCCATAATGGGATGATGGCGTTCACCATTTTCATCCATGTAAGTTAAATCAAAGTCTTTCGAGTATTTGCGGCCTAGATCAAAAACATTACCCACTTCACTGGCTCTGGCGGCTTTGAGTGAACCCTGATTGCATTCGGGACAGCTATCCTCGGTTTTGATTTGAGCTATGTCTTGGTTCACACAGAAATCACAATCAGGACAATAAAAAATATCATCCTCTCCCGCATCAGTTAAAACCATAAATTCATAAGAAATTTTTTTAGAAAATGAGCCGCCTGATGCCTCAGTCGCTTTAGCAGTTAAGCCAACTTTTTTATAAGCTTGAATGTAAGCTTGTTTAACCTCTTCGTAAAATTGTTCAAAATTTTCTTGAGTGGCATGCCATGAGTACATATCTTTCATCTCAAACTCACGACCCCGTAAAATGCCGGACTTGGCGCGCAGCTCATCTCTAAATTTCCAGTGAATTTGATAAACTGCCATGGGCAAATCACGATAGCTTTTAACCACTTCCTTCATTAGAGGAGTTACCACCTCTTCGTGACTTTGCCCCAGGGCGTATTCGCGACCGGTGCGGCTGGTTACCTTGAATAAAACATCAATATTATCCCAACCCCCCGTTTGCAGCCAGTTGCTTTTGGGGTGCAGCATCGGCATTAAAATTTCTTGAGCTCCTAAATTATCCATTTCAGCCCGGATAACATTGCGAATTTTATTTAAAGTACGCAGACCTAAGTTGGTGTAGGTATAAACTCCAGCCATTAATTGTCGGACAAAACCAGCTTGAACCAATAACTTATGATTAACTGTATCAGCGTCTGCTGGCGGGTTTTTAATAGGTTGAATGGCCAGTTGTGAAAAACGCATAAATTCAAATAGTGATTGATATTAAGAATGAATTAAAAACTGGTGTTAATTATAACAGTTATAAGATTGTTCAAAAATTAAATTTGTATTTAGCTTTAGTTAGCACAGAATTAGACCCATTTCAATAAAGCTTGAGCAAAAACTGATGCCACATCAAGAGTTTTGATTTTATTGGGTAGATCAGCATGATAAATAGAGTTGGTGATCCAGACTTGATCAATAAGGCTCTCTTGCAGTTTATGTTTGGCATCACCGGTTAGCAAGCCATGACTGGCAAGGAAAACTACTTTTTTGGCTCCGTTTTCCTTCAGACATTTGGCTGACTCCACCACTGTGCTTCCGGAAACAATCACGTCGTCGAGAATAATGACGTTTTTACCTTTCACCTCTCCATGTAGCTCAACAGCTCTTATTTTGCCATTTTGTAAGTCTCGAGTTTTATCAATATTAACTAAATCCAAATTGAGCTTTTTAGCAAAAGTTCTGGCTCGCTTCAGTCCTCCAAAGTCAGGGCTGGCTATGACTGATTGTTGGAGATCAAAATTATCTTTGACGTGCTGAGTAAAAATATCTAAAGCAGATAAATAATTAGTGGGGATATCAAAAAAAGCAGGAATGCTGTCGTTGTGTAGATCCATCAGCAGGGCGCGCTTGACGTAAGCATTGGAGCATAAATTAGCAATGACTTTGGCTGAAATCGGTTCACCTGGTCTAAAGACCTTGTCTTGCAGTGAATAACCCATCCACGGAATTACCAGATTAACATGTCTTACTCCCAGTCGTTCTAGCGCATCAACAATCAAAAGAGTTTCGATGATTGTCTCGTCCACAGGTTGAACAAATGACTGCACCACAGCTACATTTTCTCCGCGCAATTCATCTTTAATCCAAACAAGCTTTTCACCGTTACTGAATTTATCAATTTTGGCGTTGACCCGATTTATTTTTAGCTCTTTTGCAATTTTTTGCGTGAGGTTGGGGTTGGAAGTGCCGGAAATAAGTTTCATGAGGTTATTATAACGGATGCATGGGCTGGGAGTGATTACTAATGCTGCTGAGTAAGTTTTGAAAAACTGTGCCGATGAGAGGAGTCGAACCTCCATGGACCTAAGTCCACACGTACCTGAAACGTGCGCGTCTACCAGTTCCGCCACATCGGCTTAAAAGGGTGATATATTTTAAGTTTATTTTAAGGAAGTTCAATTATACTCAAAAACTTGATATAATTTGAGAGGTATTTAGAAGGTTCTGATATTTCGCCCCAGTAGCTCAGTGGATTAGAGCGCAGGTCTTCGGAACCTGGCGTCGGGGGTTCGAGTCCCTCCTGGGGCGCAATAAATATAAAATGGCACATACCATTTTATATTTATTATTATTGTGCTCTTGGATGTGGGTGAAAACCCAGTTCTGCCGTCGAGTGCGGAGCACTATTTAACAATGCTCGCAGCACCCGAG
>CAZSQY010000037.1:0-6515 GCA_964609285.1 uncultured Pseudomonadales bacterium | reverse complement strand
AATCGATTTTAAAGTAAGATTGCTTAAGTTGTTTATTCCAACCTGTTTTGCTAAGGCAATTGCTTCTGGCAGCGATAAATATTGAGCATAATGGTCTTGGTAAAACTTAAGCAGCTGACCCGCCAAGGTAGGATTGTGCCAATACATACGAGGATTGCTTAACTGCTGTACAAGGGCTTCAATTATTTGTTGCTGCCTTTGAGCTCGGGCTAAATCAGTTCCGGCTTCGAAATCCTCGCTGTGGCGGCTGCGGATATATTTGAGCGCAGTATCACCATTCATATGCTGCACACCCGGTTTAAACTCAATCGTTTCATACAGTTCTTCAGGATTGCCGCTGTTGATGTCAACATTGTCTTTAGGAAATTTAGTATCAACAAAACCTTGTTCAACATTGACCTCAATGCCTCCTATTGAATCAATCACTTCTCCTAATTGCTGTAGATCAACAACAAAAACCTTATCCACAAAAACACCTGTCATATCAGAAATAACTGTTTGAGGAAAAGTGGCCGGATTATCCGGATGCCGTTCTTGTCCATAATGATAAAGAGCATTAATCTTAGTTTGATATTCATAAGACCATAAATCTCGAGGCAAAGAGAGCAATGAAATTTGTGCATTATCAAGATCAATGTCAGCTAATATTATGCTGTCGGTTAGTAGAGGGTGTCCCTGCCGATTGCTGACAGCATCAATGCCTAAAATTAAAAAGGTTGGCTCTTGAGCCATGGTGCCGATCGTTTTTTGCTGCACAATTTGGATTAATTCTGAATGAGTCAGCTCAGCAGCATGTAAAAACTGCTGATATTTGTGGTTGATTAGAAGAAAGCCGACCAAGCAGACGGCAATCAGGGTTAAAAATAGAGCGCCTAGGGCCAAGACAACACCGCTTAAAGCATGCTGTCGAATTAGTTTTGATTGGGTTGGTTGTTTGATATCAGAAGCTTGTTCCATAAAAGTCTTGATTTAAAAAATCGCGACTTATTTATTATCTCACCAAAATGAGGTGGTGCAAGTTGAAGCCGAGTTTGCGTCCAAAAATGGGTTTATAGAGTTTTAACAGAAGCTCAAGCTTCAATTCTTTGTTACAATAAAAAAGTTGTTATCTAAGAGTAGACAGCCTAAAACATATGATTAATCCAACCGCCCCAGATACTACTGAGGATTTAGAAGAGGCTCTCAGCGATATTGAGGTTCAAGATATTAAAACTAAAACTGTAGCCGGCGCCATTTCCTATTTTATTCGAACCGGAATTTTACAGGGTATTGGTTTGGCCTCAGCTTTTTTCTTAAGCGCTTTTTTTACACCGGAAGATTTTGGTGTTTATGGTTTTGTAACGCAAATTATTGGTTTGCTGGTCTTTTTGTCTGATATTGGCTTAGCGGCTGCTTTAATTCAGAAAAAGAGTGAACCGAAAACCAAGGATTACCAAACTGCTTTTACAGTTCAGCAAATTTTATCCTGGTTAATTGTAGCGGTAACATTAGCTATTATTGGCACCGGTTATGTTCAACAGCAAGTTGGGGTTGAAGGTAAATGGATTTTGCTGGCTCTAGCCATTTCATTCCCCCTGGCTTCCATCAAAACTGTTTCTTCGATTAAATTGCAACGCAAGTTAGAATTTTCTAAATTAGTTTTCCCTCAAATTTTAGAGCAGTTAGTTTTTCACGGTATTTTGGTATTCATGGCCTGGAAAGGTGTGGGTGTAATGGCTTACGCTTGGGCTATATTGTTTCGTTCAATCATAGGAACCATTGCGATGTTGCTGATTAAGCCCTGGAAAGTTAGCATTAGAATTGATAAAGTTTCACTCAAGCAAATGATAGGTTTTGGAGCCAAGTTTCAACTTAATGACTTTTTGGCCAGAATTAAAGATCAGCTATTCTATTTAGTTTTGGGCAGTTATTTGCCCTTAAGAGATTTTGGTTATATCCAGTGGGCTAAAACTTGGTCAATGTATCCTTATAATTTAACGGTGCAAAATGTGATGTCTATTACTTTTCCCACCTTTGCCCGCTTGCAAAAAAGAAAAGATTTGCTAAAAACGGCCATAGAAAAATCGATTTATTTTATCAGTCTCCTAATTTTTCCGATTTTAGCAGGTATGATTGTCATGATTGGTCCCTTAACTCAAGTCATTCCGGAATATGCTAAGTGGCAGCCGGCCATCCCTAGTTTTATTATGTTTGCTTTGAGTATCGGCTGGGCCGCAATTTCAACGCCTTTGGTCAACACTTTGAATGCCATCGGTAAAATCAACCGCAGCTTAAAGCTGATGGTGATTTGGACAGTCTTAACCTGGGCCTTAACCCCATTGTTGTTGTGGCAGCTTGGTATTAATGGAGTGGCTCTGGCGGCTCTAATTATTTCTTTTACTTCTGTGCTGGCCATTCATTTTGTGAAGGATTATGTTGAAGTGAATGTGTTGAGCCAGATTTGGCGGCAGTTATTAGCTGCCAGTTTAATGACATTGGTTGGTTGGTTCTTGATTGATTTTATGAACCGGGGTTTAAAGTATTTGTTTGTAGGAGGTGTTTTGATTGGATTGGTTTATTTGGCCGGGTTGGCATTATTCAGCTTTAAAAAATTAAAAAGAGAAATTAAATCTCTGACCTAATAACTGTTTTGCTTTATTTTAATTTAAGTTAGAGCATGATGTGACTCAACAAACCACTCAACAATCATACCGATACGAACGCAAATATCTTGTACCTACTCATTGTGCGAGAAATTTGGAGACACTAGTTTCATTGCATCCCAAATTTTTTTCTACAGTTTTTCAAGAACGTGTTATTAACAATATTTATTTTGATAATCATCGTTTGCAAAATTATTTTCAAAATTTGAACGGTATCGGCTACCGCTTAAAACACAGACTGCGCTGGTATAGTCAGGATTATAAATCTTTGATCAACGGTCAAAAAATTGATTTGCAGGATGTGACAACTCCTCATTTTGAAATTAAGAAGAGAACAGGAGATTTGATCAGTAAATACTTATATCCATCCCAAGCCGTTTTTTCAAAACTGAAATGTAATTTACCAAAATCTACCCATCAATTATTTAGTCTTGAAAAAAATGATTTTACTAAGCATTTTAGTTATGAATCTAAGGAGTTGCAAAAAACAGTGCTTGCAAAAATTAAGTTTTATCAGCCAGTAATTGTGAACTGCTACAGGAGAAAGTACTTTTTATCTGCTAATAAAAAAATCAGGGTGACCATAGACAGCGATGTTCGTTTTTATCAAATAATCAACAAGCGAATTAACTGGAGGCGATATTACCAGCTGCCTGCTACAATTTTAGAGATAAAGGCGGATCAACAATATGATCAAGAAATTGTTGAAACAGCCAAGTATTTTCCTTTGCCATTAACTAAAAGTTCTAAGTATGTTTTAGGTGTCATGAGCTGTTTATCAGATATCGAATCACCTTTGTATAAATTGCCAATCCAAACACGATTAGTCAAAACAGCTATTTATGATAATTAAAGCAGAATCAGCGTCATCAGCTCAGTTAAGTTTAAGCAGCAAAGTGCTTAGATTTGTTCTGCGATATGGAAAATATTTTTTAGGTTTATTTTTGATAATTAGCTTTTTATTTTTTTTAATTTTACAAACAGCCATTTTTAATCCCACTATTGTGATTAAACCTCAAAACAATTTTTTTTCAAAACCGGTGCTGGTAGAATTAAAAAAAATTGGATCTGTGGGTAAAGCAGAGATACGCTACACTACTGACGGCAGTGATCCCACAACTCAGAGTGAGCTATATATTCAGCCTTTTAAACTAGAACAAACTGCGGTTTTAAAAGCAGCCCTGTTCAACAAGGGTCAGCTTGTCAGCTCTGTGGTGATGCATGATTTTTTTATTAACACTCTTCACGATTTACCAATAGTTTCAATAGTGACCGATCCGCCGAATTTATGGAATCCGGAGTTTGGTATTTATACAAAAGGCAATATTCAGGAAAATGATGAACCTAATTATATGCGAAGAGGTGAAGACTGGCAGCGGCCAGCCACTTTTCATTTTTATGAAACAAATAAAGAGCTGGTAGTTAACCAAAAAATAGGGTTGAGAATTCATGGAGGAGGGTCGCGAAATTTTCCCCAAAGGTCTTTGCGTCTATATGCAGACATGGAAAACAATCAAGACACCTTTAACTATCAGTTTTTTCCAGATCTTGAAGTAAATCAATTTAAAAGTTTAATTTTGCGTAATGGTGGGACTGATTGGAAAGGCGCTTTTATTCGTGACGCCGTCATTCAGAGAGTGGTGCAGCAAAAAACAGAATTAGATTTCATGCCAGTGCGGCCGGTATCTGTTTATTTAAATGGTAAATATTGGGGACTTTATTTTTTGCGCGATAGATTTGATACTGAATATTTTTATCAGAGGTATGGAGTAGATAAAACTAAAATTTCGATCTTGGAAGCACCCTTGCGCAGCGGTGATAAACGAGGACAAGTAACAGCTAAAGATAGTGAGTTTGATTCAGATGCTGAGCTTTTTAACCGCTTATTAAAAGAAGCTGCGGTTTGTAGAAACTGTGCACGTTATGAAATTTTTAATCAATATTTAGATTTGGAAAACTTGATCGATTTTTATATTGTGCAGCTACATTTTAATAATGTAGATTGGCCGTACAATAATACAGAAGTTTGGAGATATCAAAACAGAATGGTTATGATCAATCCTAATTTAAGCACTGCGCTACCTCCTGGTATTGATGGTCGTTTTCGCTGGATGCTGTTTGATGTAGATCAGGGTATAGCTCCAACCAAAGATACCATTGAGGGAGTGATTAGTTCGGCTAAGAATACACCCTACGAGCAATTTGTTGATGATAAGTTCCCCTGGAGAACTTTATTTTTTAATAATCGTTTTTTGCAAAATTATTTAAATCGATATGCCAATTATTTAAACACTACTTTTAGTGAAGAAGCTGTAATCACTCAAATCGATCGCTTGGTTTCTGAAATTGAAACAGAAATGCCTCGCCAAATTGAACGTTGGCGCGACGAAACTGACCCGGATGGTAATCAGTTTGCCCAGTCCTATCAAGATTGGATGAACGAAGTTGAGCTGCTTAAGGTTTTTGTTCAACATCGACCAGATTACATGCGTCAAAACAGCCTGGATGAGTTTTCTTATTTTACCCAAGGGTACGGATTAATTAATCTGCAGATTGAGTCTAATAATTCTGAGGCAGGAGATATTAAGATCCACAAGACAACAATAAGAGGTGATCAATTACCATTTTCTGGTTTTTATTTTCCTAAAACAACCTTAACCATCGAAGCTCTGCCTCAAAAAGGATATGATTTTATCGGTTGGAAAGGCAATGTACCTAACGGACAAGCAAAAAATCAAAGTCTGAGTCTTAAGTTAGAAAATGATTATCAACTAGAGGCAATTTTTGAAAAAAGATCTTTTTTCTGGTTTAATAAAAAGTCTAAACTCGATTAATTATTCAATTTTTAAAGCTAGATCTAATTTTTAGCTAAACGTATCAATTAAGCACTAAAAAGGATATATGAATCTTGATCAATTAAGTCTTATAAAGGATTATTTTGATTTAGCCAGCATTGGGATTAGTCTGCAATCGTTGGTGATTAACATTTTAATCTTAAGTGTGATGACAATTATTTTGTCTGCTGTTTATGTAAAAACAGCCAATACTTTATCTAACCGCAAACGAATGGCAGCAGTTTTTCCATTGTTAAGTATTGTAACCATGATGGTCATTAGTGTCATTAGGCATTCGCTGGCTTTGTCTCTTGGTTTGGTTGGTGCTTTGTCGATTGTTCGTTTTAGATCAGCTATTAAGGAGCCGGAAGAATTAGCTTATATTTTCTTATCTATTAGTTTGGGCCTAGGGATGGGGGCAGATCAGCAAGCTTTAACCATTGTCTTTTTTCTCTTGGTTTGCATTTTTATTTTAGTTAAAGCCAAACTAGAAGGTAGATTTCAAATCTTAAACTATAGGACTGATCAGACTTTGTACTTAAATCTTATTTCAGCTGAGGATGGATTGGAACTGGAAAATATTGTTAAAGTTTTAGAGAAATACTGCCATTTTATTGACCTTAAAAGATTGGATGAATCCGCAAAAAATAAAGAGTTCTTGTTTGTTATTAAGGCTAGGGATTACAAACAGTTGTCTGCTTTAAAACAAGAGCTTTTAACACAAGATAAAAATATGACGCTTTCAATTTTAAATGATGAGCAGTTGTTTGTTTAGAGTTCTCTAGAATCAAAAAAATGTTTAATGATTTGGGCAACTCGCCAATCCGGGTTATTACTCTTGAAGAAGTGTTACAATTAATTTGCTTACTACTAAAATATGAGAAAAAGCCTGAGCACTTCAAAAAAAACTGCAGCTACTTATCTTGACAAAATTCTGTCTTTTTTTCAAAATTCTAAAACACAACTGTATTTAGCAATTGCAGCTTGTTCTTTATTTGCTGTTTTATACAGTCTGTTAATGCTGCATAAATATTGGCAG
>CAZSQY010000036.1:0-7168 GCA_964609285.1 uncultured Pseudomonadales bacterium | reverse complement strand
CAAGATCCACAACTGATTTTTGACACCAACAGCAACCCGACCAACGACGATGACGTTTACGTTTGTTATCGCGCTAAAGCCGATGCCCTGACAGCAGCTGGTAATTATTACAACTATCTTACTTATACAGCCACAGCTACCTTTTAAATTTATCAATAGTTAACAGACAATAGAAACAATGAAAAAAACTGCCCATTTTTTACTTCTCTTTACTGGTTTGATTAGCCTTATTATTTTTAGCACAAAAATTAAAACAGCTAATGCCCAGGTTGATACCAGTGAAGTCGGTAATCCGCGCACTTTATCTGCCATTCCTCCGCGGGAAGGCGACCGGGAAGCTCTGAGAGCAGAACCGGGTGAAACCATTCAAACTACCATTCAAGTTCGTAACAATTCTAAAGAACCGATTACACTTCGCTCTTTTGCTCAAGATTTTATTGTTAAAGAAGATGGCAAGACTCCAATTCCGGTAGAAGATACTGTCTCTAACCGCTGGAGTTTAGCCAAATGGATGACAGTTACCCCCAACCGGCACACTTTAAATCCTAATGAAAAAGCAGAAATGGCAGTTGTGATTGAAGTACCGGAGGACGCCCTCCCCGGCGGGCACTACGCGATGGTGATTCACGAGCCGCTAGGCGTAACCGACATACCGGTTTCTGATCAATCAGCCTCAGCCATCAATCAACGTGTTGGGACACTGTTTTACGTGATTGTAGAAGGTCCGATTAACGAAGAGGCTTACATTCGAGAGTTTGAGTTTAAAAAATTCCAAGAGTTTGGCCCTGTACCCTTTTCTTTTCTTATCCGCAACCAGTCGGACATACATATCCGACCCATGATGAATATTGATATTTTTAACATGCTGGGTCAGAAAGTTGATTCAATTAAGGTTGAAGGCAACAATATTTTTCCTTTGAATGCTCGTGATTTCGCCGGTAAATGGGATCGTGTCTGGGGTTTTGGCTTATACACAGCCAAACTAACCGCGGCTTACGGCACCAGCGGCCAAGTGGCAACAGCCAGCGCCAACTTCTGGATTATTCCGGTCAGAATCATTCTAGCCATTCTCTTCACCATCTTATTGCTAGTAGCAGTGGTGATTGCTGTCAAACGCTATACCGAAAACAAGATGCATGAAGAGCAGCAAAAATTGGCAGAAATGCAGCAAAAGCTTGAACAGTATGAGCAGGGACAAAAACAGGATCAAGCGCAGGCGGCACAAACTGATCAAAGCGAAAAATCCTCAGATGAGAAATAGTTTGAAAATTTGAATAGATTGTTAGCTGCTGGTTTTTTTTAAGCTCAGGCTTTATTCTAGTAGTATCATGCTCATGCGATGGTTAAAAATCTTTTTCATTTTGTCGTTTTTTCTTTTGACCTCTGCCTTGGGCGTAGTTCTGCTTAATGCTGGTCAAATTGCAGCTCAAACTCCTACTCCGACCCTCTACCCCACGCCTGCCCCGATTTCTCATACTGCTTCGGTTAGCGCTATCATGCCCGACATTGTGCCTCCAAGCGCACCAATTTTGATCTCGCCGGCAAATGATGAACTTGTTAGCACTGATAAACCCCTATTTGTGTGGCAGGAATCAATCGACAATGTACAGATGTCGCATTATCAGCTGATGATTGATGGCACGCTGGCAATTGATAACATTGCTCTCCATACTAATAGTGGTTCGTATGAACTGTACAATTTGTCATATAACTCTAGTTTAGGTTATTATTATTTGCAGCTTAACTACAGCCTGGATCAAGGCTCACATACCTGGAAAATTACAGCGGTGGATGCGGTTGATTTGAGCACTGATTCGGCCACCTGGAGTTTTACAGTCGATTCAGTCGCTCCCAGTTTTGTAATTACTGAGATTGATGAAGAGGAAGTGAGTATTTCTGCCCAAGATGTTAAAACCCTGCCTGATGAGCCAATCACCCTTACCAACAACGAACCAAAGCTCAGTGGGACAGGCGAGGCGCATAGTTCAGTGGCGTTGCGAATTGAGATTCCGGGAGAAGATGTACAAACTGTTAAATTTGATATTGATGGGCATGGCCAATGGAGTTATACCCTGCCGATCTTACCTCGTGACAAAATTATTACTCTCAATTTTACTATTACAGATCAAGCCGGCCATATTTCGATTTTAGAAGATGTGCAGTTAATCCTGCCTTCTCTTGAAATTGTAATACCGGCTGAAAGTATTACTCCGACTCCAGCTCCGGGCGAACCGACCCGGCCGCCTGAGGAACCGGAACCTACCAAAAAACCGATCAAGATTCCCTACAAGCCGCCCAAGGAAATTGCTCATCTGGTCTTGCAGCAGCTGCCCACACCCATCCTGCGAGTAGCCAGAACGCCTTGGTTTAAAACCTGGCTGCGCCTGGTCGGACCCTGGTTGGTGGTCTTATTAGTTTTCTGGCCGCACATTTTAGAAACAATCTTAGTCGGTCAGCAGTTTGGACCCAGTTTATCCTGGGCAGTTGTAAAAAAGATTTGGCAGGCAACCGGAATTCTGCCTTATCTTAACCGCCAGGGTTGGGCTTTTGATGTGAAGCTGGAGTGGCTGAAAAAAATTGAGGACAACCCGCCCTTGGACATTCCTTTAACCAACCCAGGTGTACCTCTGGCAGAGTTGGCAGTCATTAGCCAGCCTGAGACCGAAGGCCTGCCGCCTTTAGTTGAAACCGGCCTGACTGATTCCGATGGTTTATATCTACCTTTTGACCTCCCGCCGGGTGATTACCGCCTCAGTCTAGCCCATAGAGATTACCGCTATCCATCCCTGGTAGAACAACCGCCTAAAACTGCAATTTCCGAGTTTTATCAAGGTCAGCTAATCAATTTATCAAAAGACAATCAAAACTTTTCTCTACAAATTCCAACTGATCCGGATATCAACTATCCTTTAGAACAACCCGGCCAGCGTTTTTCAAATTTAACCAAAATTAAGTTAAAACTAGCCAAGATTATTCAATACCAGAGCTGGTGGAACGCCGCCACCCTCGGCTTGAGCAGTTTCATCTTGCTCTTCTACCCGAGTATTTACAACTGGGCTGCCTTTGGAGTCTATTTAGCTCTTGGTATCTTTTACAAACAAAAAGATCAACTCCTAGCAAATTTGAGCGGCTTAGTGATCGATGATCAAGGCGAACCAGTGCCCTATGCCCTAGTGCGCCTGAGCAGGATTGACGACGCACGTCACACTCTAGCAGCTCTGACCAACCAAGAGGGTAAATTCTATTTCTATTTAATGAAAGGCCGCTTTGAGCCAACTGCGGCCAAATTGGGCTACACAGAAAAAGCCAAACCGGAAGTAGATCGGATAATTGAGATTAACCAACCGTGGGAACAGAATACGCTAGTGCTGATGATGGACAAAAACATATAGAGAGCTTTTAAAGATAATACAAGGCACTGAGTCAAAACTAAAATCCAACAGTCTGCAACGTACATAAGCAGCTGCATAACTAATTCGCTGGTGTGAAAGTGGCTAACTAAAGGCTGCTGCTCTATCACATTTTTTTAGTCAAACAATTAAAACCTAAATGATCACGGTGCTAAACCAAATTAGTCAATGGTAAAGGTGGGGGTTAACCCAAACCAAACCATTAAATCTTAATCACTCAAAACTCTTCATTACTTTAAAAAAACTAGCTCCTATAATAATTTGCCATTGTGTCTAATTTGGCCTTATAAAAGTAAAAGTGGGTTTAAACTCTAAAAAAGCTCATTCCGGCTTATTTTCGCTTAATTTTCGCTAAATTTATACACTTATAAGGCTGCAAGAATAAAATGAAGTATTCCTGCATTATTCCAGAATTATTACTGCAACATCTGGTTAGATTATTCCCTCAAATCTGCTTTCGGTCTTATTACTATATAAATATATGATTTATTATCAAGTGAGCCACAAACCGTAAATACTACCCGAAGGTAATAAAAACATGTTTTAAAGTGGTCGGAAAGCAGTAAGATTTGGGTAAAAATTGTATAAAGTATGATTAATTCAGTGCTGCTACCCCCTGCTGCAATTGAGACAGCAGTTCTACACCCCCGGAAACCTCAGGAAAATAGTTCGGGATGAGGCCGTAATCGTCTTCCAAAACACTGAATAAGCGATCAAAAACTGAATTAAAGTTCGATTTTTGCTGATCGGTCAAACTTTTGAATTGTACAAAATTTGTTAGCAAGGTATTTACTTCTCTGCCAATTCCTGAGTAAACATCAATCATATCCTGTAAATTTGTTTTTTGTCCTATAACAATCTGCTCGTCACCAAATTGCCATTGATCAAAGCTAATTACTGCTACAGCTTTGCGGTAGGTTTTTTGCAAGACCTCATTAATAGAAACAGGTAAGGCGCCTGCTCTTAAATAAACACCTCGTTTGAGAGCAAAACAATGGTAATCCAGGAGTAAGCTGCGTAAATATCTAAAATTTTTGTCAGCAGCCGGTGACTTTAGAAACAAAATCATGGACCAACTCCCTTCCCAACCTTCACGCTGCACTTTCAAAGCCGGAAAATAAGCTTCTAATTGTGTCAAGCCATGAGAGCTCAGGGTTAGGTGCAAGCCACCGCCCAGCTCGTCGCTAAACAACAGCTGCTTGTCTTCCAGTAAACGGATTAAGGACTGGCGGCCGGCCTCTGTGAGGTCCTGCAGGATAAGCTTAACCTGGCTGTAAGGAACACGGCGGCGGCGAGTTTGGTCTTCCCCAAGTGTCTTTGCCGGATAAAGCCATAGTAGTAGTTTTTTACTGTTTGGTTTGAGCATTAGTTTGGATTCAAATTGCTAGTTCGGTTTTTGACTTGAGACAAAACTGTGCTTCTCCTCTCCCGAAACTGGTTTTACTTATTTTAAATTTGAATTTTTTGCGATAATTATTAATACAACTTAATATTAGCTTATAGCGGGTTTTCCACATTAACTCAAACCCGAAGCTGAAAATTAGTTGATTTTGTGAATTATCAGCAGCAATTTTAAGTTGCTTCATTTTCTTTTTTTAAACTTCTACCAGACTAAAATATGCATAAAAAAGACAAAACACTTTTAACTCACATCCCCTCTTTTTAAATTCTCCTTCACATAATACATGGTTTTTACAAGTATTTGCAACTAGTAAAAGTGTGAATAAGTTTAGGGATTTGTACTCTATTTTCCTGACTGTACTATTATATGTATAAATTTTTTAAGAGGCTTTGATTGTTATTGATGTTTTTTGATAAGTATGAAAAATGTGAAAATAAATTAAAGATTTTTTTTGCAAGCTATAGTTATCTCCCCTCTTTTCAACAATCGCTTCTGATACAGTTTTTCCCCTGGAAATCAGAGGTTGAAGACAGCTTATCTTTTCCTTAGACTCTAAACATGATTAAAGAGCGTCTAATGAATCTGGTAATAGACGCACAAACTAATCAGCAGAAAACAAAACCACAGTGACTGCCCATTCCCGTTACATCACCAGCATTTTGACTACTTTTTCAACATTCCTGGAAAATTTTGAGGTAAGTGAGCTGGATGCTGCCCAAACCTACAGTGAGAAAGAGTTAAAATTGGCGGCTCAGGAGCTGTTAGTCGAGTTTTTGCACTGGAAACAGGAGTTTGAGACCTGGCAGCTTGAGGAAGTGAAGCAGTTTTTAGAGACACGCCGCATCGCACCGGAGGGAATGACAGCAGTGCAGAACGCAGCAGCGCCTTTGTTGTTGAATTTTGTGCGCGACTATCCCCCGTTCCAGGCAGAAGTATTTTTACATGAGTTTTTATTAGCACTCAAAAAAGATGACTGCTCAAAATCAACCATCAAAAATTACCGCAGCGACATCAGTCAATTCATTGAGTTTGCTGATGAAAATAAAATTAGCGAGTTGCTAACCAAACCCAAATTGGATGATTTTTACCGATATCAGAAGGAAAAAGGCTTAAAACGCTCCACGATTAAGCGTAAGTTTTCCAGCATTGTGCAGTATGGCCTGTGGCTGAAGCAGGAAGGGATCTTGGGGCAGGAAGAGGCGGGGTGGCTGGAGCCGGGCGTGGTTTACAGACCTGAGGCAGCAGCTGCTCACCTCCAGCAGTCCCGCACAGCGGGACTGAAGTCGGGTCGCAGCAGTGCCTCAGGCTTACAGACAGAAAAATCTGCCTCACACACTCAGGAAAAAGAGCCTGTTAAAAAATCCTCCCACAACCTCCTTTCCCTCAACATTCCTCAAGACCACGAGCCCAGCGCCCAGGCCAATCAAGAACAGCGCGCCCGCCTCAAGGGCGACTTGACCCAACTATCAAACAAAGTTCAAACCCAGTTTTCTAACATTGCAGAGCAGGTTAAACAAACGGCCCAACAGAATATCCTGCCCTACGTTAACCTGGCGATTATTTTGGTCTTTTTCCTGGGCTTGGGATCCTTGGGCTACAAGCAGCTGATAACCAACGCGCCATATGTAGCAGGCTATCCCAGCAGCCCCACTGCCCCGGGCAGGACTCTGTCTTTCCAGGGACGCTTAACCGATCAAAACCAAAACCCAATTGCTACGGTGACTGACATGCAGTTTATTTTGTACGATTCGCTGACAAGCGGGACTGCAGTCTGGACTTCCAACACTTGCAACATTGACCCTGACCAAGACGGCATTTTTTCGGTTGGGTTGGGCGACTCCGGCACCGCTGATCCCAACGAGTGCGGCCCGGCCATTGGCACAGAAGTCTTTAGCGAAAACCCAAACCTATTTTTAGAAGTAGTGGTGGGCACCTCACCCAATGAAGAAACCTTAACCCCGCGCCAGCCGATCCGCACCGTGGGCTACGCAGCCAATGCCGAAACTCTACAAGGCTATCCCCCTGCTCCAACCGGAGGTGCTGAGGCCAACACGATTTTAACTATGATCAACGTCGGTACGGTTTTGCTTGGCCAATCAAAACCGAAAATCGAATCTGCTAGCGGCACTTTTTATCTGGAGGGGCAAGCCATTACTCTACAAACCGCCAGCGGCTCCGGCGGTGATATTAACCTGGCCCCAGACGGTACGGGCGTAATTAACCTGCAGGCAGGCGATGTCTTTATTAATCAGTATTTAAAACATTTTGGCGATGATGATACTTTTGTACAATTTGCTGATAGCGAAGATGCCGTCAATGTAGCTGCCGGCGGGGTGACTATGGTCAGCTTGCTGGA
>CAZSQY010000035.1:5518-7378 GCA_964609285.1 uncultured Pseudomonadales bacterium | reverse complement strand
GGTATTGTTAAGATGCATTATCCGGATGATGGCGTCAGTTTTAATGTGGCTCGGAAAATTTTGCAAGCCGAGCTCGACATGATTAAATCGGCTTGATTTAATTGAAAATAAGCTAATTTTGTTTTGCTTAATTCTACTCCAAATCAGAAAAATCTTCTTCCAAAATAACAGTGCCTTCCAGCTCTTCTTCGATTGTTTCTAATTCAGTATTTTCGCTGACATTGGGCATTTCTTCCAATTCAGAATCAGTTTCTGTTGCTGCTGATGTAGCAGTATCCCTCTCTTGCTCAACCCGGGTGGTGGGAACCGGTGTGGCGGTTAGATCACTGCTGCCTAATTCTAATTCACCCATTTGATATTGATAGTAAAGCGCTCCCAAACCAGTAATCAGCAGGGCGAGCATTACGACTAAGAAAAGAGTATTGTTTTTCATAAAGGTCCTTATTGATTAATTTGGGTTGGTTCCGGTTGCTGAATAAGTACTTGTTCCATGGCTGAACGGACCGCGTTAAGCATCAAGCGTAAAGTTTCACGAAATTGCTGCGTCGCTTGCAGACCCAGGTCTCTGGCTTGAAAGGCAAGTTGGCGTTGATTTTCGTATTGTTCAGGATCAATTGATTCAAACCCTTCAATTGCTTCTTCGCCCTGAATTCTGGCTTGTTCTAGTTCAATTAAAGCTTCATCCAGCTGTTCTCTGGCTGCAGTCATATCCATTTGGCGTTCTTGTTCTAATAGATTGAGACGTTGTTCTAATTTTTCGCCAATTGCGGTTAGACGCTGGTAGTAAATTTGGTAGCGTCGTTTTAAACGAGTAACGTGCATGGCTAAAATGCGTTCTCGGGCCCGGCTTTGTTCCTGAGCCGCTATATCATTGGCTTGGTTTTGTGCCTGTGTACCCGGATTAACTGGATCAGTATCAGTCTCCCCCTGATTTAACTGTGCTTGGCTGTTTTGGTTGCTAACCGGCGTGTTAGGATCAATGCTGTCTTGTCTATTTTGACCAACGGTTGGGTCCGGTGTTTCTTGAGTTTCAACAGTATCGACTTGAGCCAGATATTGTGAGCTGGCTAGTGCTGTCGAAACTCCTGCAGTTAAGAGTAGGCCTACGATTGATAAATAGAGTGAAATTTTTTTCATAATTTAAAAATTAATTAGTGATTCTGTTCAAAGCTAATTTTTGAGTTCTTGTCCATCATTATAAGTATAATTATAGTCTTATTCAAACGTAGCAAACTCTTGTTCAACTGCAGATAGTAAGCTGGGGTCATCAAAGTATTGGGCTAGTTCTTCTGGCCAGTCCGGATTTTGGACATCGACCATTGGTTCAACCCCGCTGCCTTCAATTGGTGTTCCATCTTCACGTAGAGTTAAGTGGTGGACTAAGAAAATGGAATATTCTTCTGCGTCGCTGATTTGATTTTCTAAAGAAAAGACTCGCTCAATTGTACCCCAGCCCTTGGTAGTGGTCCCAACTACAACACCCACATTATATTTTTTCAGAACGCTAGCCATAACCTCAGCGCTGGATTGGGTGTTTTCATCAATTAAAATTACTACTTTTTTGTAACGCAGTAAACTGGGCAGCCAGCCAGTGCGGGTTTTGAAATCAGTGGTTTTTCCTTGCTGGATAAATTGATAAGCATATTGATTGTTGCCGATAAATGGACCTAAGAAGTAGGGTAAGCCATCAATCGCGCCGCCAATATTGCCTCTTAAGTCTAAAATTAAGGAATTTAAATTTTCATCCCTGTCGTCAACTTTTTGTGCTACTTCAGCCAATTCTTGCACTGTAGTAGGAGAAAACTGCTTGATTTTTAAATAAAAAACATTAGGATTTGGTAGCCCCCATTCCATAGTAGG
>CAZSQY010000035.1:0-5418 GCA_964609285.1 uncultured Pseudomonadales bacterium | reverse complement strand
CTGCGGCCAAAAGGAGGAAGATTAGCTAAAACAATATCAGCTAGCTGGGTGGTAAATTCCTGTTTTTGTTGCTTTTCTTGATATTGATCTAGAATTTCCAGTACTTTTTGATCCAGCTCTTCATAAGTTTGTACCTGGCTTCCTAGGGGTTGAGCTGTCAGTTTTTCAATCGCTCTCACATGCAGTTGCACAAACTCGGCCTCATTAATTGTATCCCAGTAATTTTCTTGTACTATTTGTCTGACCTCTAGCAAGAAGGCCAAATATTGATTTTGTTTTTCTGTTTCTTGACTTAAGTTTTTAATAATTGGTAGCTTATCTTGATTTTGAGAAATAATAAAGCCGCCGGCGATACCTAGAATTAGAACAGTTGTGACGACAATGATTAATGGTAGTTGTTTACGAGAACGTTGACTCATTGTGTATAGAGTACTATAGCGGGAAGCCAACTAGAGATCAACCAATCAGGCCTGCCTTTTTCAGCTTTGAGTTTTCGTAATAAGGGTGTTGAGTTATACTGACAGTTGGGTACTATATAAAAATATGCAAACTTATATTATTGTAGCTTTGTCAGCTGACGGTTTTATCGCTCAAGCTCGTGATCAAGCTTCGACTGATTGGACCAGCTCTGAAGATAAAAAGCATTTTATGGCTCGAACCAAAGAAACTGGGGTAGTGGTAATGGGTTTGACCACTTTTGCAACCGTGGGTCAGCCTTTGCCTGGACGTAAAAACTGGATTTATGCCAGTCAGTCAAAGCCTGAGTTAGTCCAAAAATTTGATTTAAGCTTAAAGCAAGCAGATCTAATCGAGGTGACGACAGATGAACCAGCAGTTTTGATACAAAAAGCAGCAGCAGCTGGATATCAAGAGTTGGCTGTTTGCGGCGGTTGTTCGATTTATACACAGTTCATGCAAGCTGGAGTAGTTGATAAGTTGTTTTTAACCATCGAACCTGTGGTTTTTGGTGACGGAATTCGCTTATTTAATCAAGCCTTTGAGCAAAAATTAGTTTTATTGAATCAAGAGCAGTTGAATCAAAAAGGAACGTTGCTTTTAGAATATAAAGTTCAAAATGAATAAAATCAAAAAAAGCCGGTAAATATGAAAGTTAAGATTAAACGCTTTGATAAAAGTTTACCCTTACCTGAGTATCAGACTGAAGGGGCGGCTGCCTTTGATTTGTATGCGCGCGAAACTACCGAGATTCCTGCCCATCAAAGCACATTAGTGCCTTTAAATATTGCTTTACAACTACCGGCAGGTTATTGGGCTTTGCTTGCTGTCCGTAGTTCTTTACATAAAAAGGGTTTGATTATGGCCAATGGGATTGGGATTGGTGATTATGATTATCGGGGAGACGAGGATGAGTATCATGCTGCTTTATTTAATCTCTCTGACCAAGCGGTGGTAGTTAAAAAAGGCGAGAGAATTGTGCAGATGATGATTTTGTCGAGAGAAAAAGCTGAGTTTGAAGAGCTCGCAAGTTTTAAGGAGAAAAGCCGGGGGGGGTTTGGATCAACCGGCACATAAATTAGCAACTGCAATCTTACTCTATTAATTAATTTAAATTAAGACTCTATGGCAAAACACAAATACCCAGGCTTTTTAATTACTTTTGAGGGTGGAGAAGGCGGGGGAAAAACCACTCAATCGGTCCGTTTGCGCGAAAAACTAACTCAGTCTGGCCAAGACGTAGTCATTTTAAGAGAGCCGGGTGGGACCGTGATTAGTGAACAAATTAGAGATGTGGTTTTATCACCGGATAACACTGGTATGGCTTTCACTACCGAGGTGCTGTTGTTTCAAGCTGCCCGGGCTCAGATTTACCGTGAGATTGTTATTCCATCTTTAAAAGCAGGTAAAGTAGTTTTAATGGATCGCTCCCGCGATAGCAGCGTAGTTTACCAAGGAATGGTGCGAGGTTTCGGGAAAGATTTGATAGATGAATTGAATGATTTATCTACTCAAGAAATTTACCCAGATTTAACTATATTACTTGATTTATCAGTTAAAACAGGTTTAAAAAGAAGAGAAGATTCAGGCAAGATTGATCGTTTGGACATGGAGGCTAAAGAATTTCATTTTAAAGTGCGCGATGCTTATTTAGAATTAGCTAACGAGGACCAAACGGGCCGCTGGGTAGTGGTGAATGCAGAAAAAGATGTAGACAAAGTGGCTGATGATGTTTGGGCAACAGTAAAAAACAAGTTGGAGATTTAAATTTAAATATGACAGATGACTCACTCAGCTCAATGTTAAAAGCAGTGCGCAAGTTTCGTGATGCTCGGAACTGGAAACAATATCATACACCCAAGGATGTTTTAATGGATTTGGTTCGTGAAGCGACTGAAGCTATGGAAATAAGCCTTTGGCAAACAGACGAACAGCTGAAGCAAGATGAAGAACGCTGTCGGGATTTGGCTAAAGAGATGGCTGATGTACTACATGCCTTGTTAATTTTAAGTGATGTGATGGAAGTTGATCTCGCTCAGGCCTTTTGGGACAAACTGAAAGAAGTGGATGAGCGTTACCCGGCAGAAGAATTTAAAAACAAATCAACTTATAAGTACAAAAAGAAAATTAAAACTCAGTAAACCTAAATCCTCTTTTATTAATCTGTCGTTTGCAAACAAACCTAGAGCCTATTATGATAATTGTTCTAGTTTAATTCGCGAATTTACTTTATTTAACTTATGGCAAAACTTCCTAGAGCCGTCACTAGATTAATTGAACAGTTTGAGCGCTTGCCCGGCATTGGGCCTAAGTCGGCTCAACGTTTAGTGTTTTATTTATTGCATAATCCGGAAGATGAAATTATTGAGTTTGCTGATCGGTTAAAGGCAATTAAGACTGATACAGTTTTATGCTCCACTTGTCATCTTGTGGCAGAAACTGACCCCTGTAATATTTGTGCTGATGATTCACGCGATGAGAGCGTGTTGTGTGTGGTGGAACAACCCTTGGATTTGGTGGCGATTGAGTCATCAGAAAAATTTAATGGTTATTATCATGTTTTGCATGGTTCCATTGATCCTTTGAATAATATTGGTCCTGATCAGTTATTTTTGAGAGATTTAATGAAAAGACTGGATGAAGTTGAGGAGCTCATCTTGGCCACTAATCCTACTATGGAAGGCGAGGCTACAGCGCTTTATATTAAAGAAATGCTGGATAAATCAGGAAAATTTAATGGAATCAAAGTCAGCCGCATTGGCCATGGTTTGCCGATTGGAGCTGATATTGAGTACGCAGATGGCGTAACGATTGCCAGGGCTTTAGAGGGAAGAAGATTGGTAGATCAGGAAGAATAAATAATTGCGCCATAGAAGCTTTTTTGCTACATTAAAAGTAATGACGTTAGTCATTTTAATTACAGCCGACTTGGAGCTAGCTTTGCTAGACTAAGGTCGGTTTTTTTGTTTAACAGCTAATTTATCAACTAACGTGGGAGACCACTTAAACTTATCATGAAAATTTTAGTTCAAGCCAAAAATATGAGGGTTACACAAGGTATTCAGTCTTTTGTAAACAATAAAGTGGTTGGTACTATTGGCAAGTTAGGTGAAAGAGTTATGGCTGTAAAGGTGTTTGTTGAAAATGTTGCTCGTAAGAAAAATGACTCCAGTGCTTCAGAAGCCAAAGTTCAAATTCATGTGCCGGGTAAAGATATTGTGGTGGAACAAAAGTCCCATGATCTTTATCAAGCGATTGGTGATGCAGTTGAGTCTGGGGCTAGGCAGCTGCGAAAATTTAAAGAGAAACGTTATACCAAGCTAAAACGGAGCCGCAAGACACCACCTCAATTTTAAGTTTTGACAATTGATTGATGCGCATTATCCCTGAAGATTTATTTTTCTTAATTATGTTAATATAAATTTATGTCCGATGATCAAGCCGGCCAGTCCAAACACTCAAATTCAGCTCAAACTGATACCGCTTCTCAAGATGATTCTCTCAGTGCTTTGGAAGATTTAGTAAAAAAGGCTCAGGTTGAGAAACAAGGAGAAGTAAGTCAGGAGTCGGTAAAAACAGAAGAAAATAGTGATGATTTAGCAACGAAAAAACATCTTGAGCAGCTTAAACAACAGCGAAAGCAAGAAACTCAACAGCTTTTAGAAAAAAAACAGCGCCAGATAAGACAAGTAGCTTCTCAGCCACATAAAGAAGAGGAAAGTCTGGACGAAAATGAAGAGGATACTGCTGGTCATAAAATTCACCAATTAGATCATATTAAAGTTCCTCGTCAAGATTCATGAAAAAGGGTTCTGCCCCAGTTGCCAGACAATCCGGAGGTATGCGCAATGTAGGTTTGTCGGGTGGGATTGATTCAGAGCGACTAGAGCAGCAGGCAATTCAAGCAGCTGCGCAGAATAAATCTGCCCAACAACAAGGGGCAGCAGCTCCGGCCAAACCTTCAGCCCAATCTCAGACCCAGCAAGCTAGGCAGCCACAACCATCGAGGGAAGTGGGTTCTATTAAAGAAGAATTAGTGGAACGGCCTGCCAAAGACGTGGTGAAAGGTTTAAAAAGTATTTTTGATATCAACAGGTTGCTTGAGATTGATTTAGAAAAAGACAATCCGGAAGAAATAACTCGTAAAAAAAAGCTGCATCAGCGTTGGCAGCAGTTAACCAAAGCTGAGCAGCAGGTAGCACAACAAAAGTATCAGCAAGAGTTAAAAAAGAAGCAAGAAGAGGAGAAACGACAGCAGCTGGAAAAAGAGAGGCAGGAAAAAGCCAAGCAGAAGACGATAGCCCCACCGACCAGTGTGAGCAAGAAGCCTGGGCTATTTATTGCGGGTAAAAGTACCAAGAAAAAAGCCCAGAATAGGTTGCAGCAGCAGATGAAGACGATGGGGATCATGGGGAGTCCAAACTAGTAAATTGCTATTGTCGCGAGACGGATTGCCTTAAGGCATATAAAAGAGGTTGCCTCGATACAATAGCAATTTACTAGTTTGATTTACATAATTATTGGTTTTGACTGTAGCAAGCCGGATTGCTGTAAGGCTCATAGAAATGGTCGTCTTGAAACAGTCTAGAGAAGGTAATTGGGATGAGGCTTAATTGGGGTTAATTGCTAATGTCGCGAGACGGATTGCCTTAAGGCATATAAAAGAGGCTGTCTTTATACAATATAAATCAACTCAAAGCTGGACTTTAAAATCTGGTTCTGGGACTCGTAAAGTGTGTGTGATGCTAAAAAATAGCGCAGGCTGGAGTGAAGCGTGCGGAGGCGTAATTCAGGTGGAGTAAGAGTAAAGTTTTTGTTTTAGATTTATTTGAGCTTGGGGAGACTGCTATAATGCAAGCATGCGTATCTATAATTCCTTGTCTCAACAAATAGAAGAATTTGAACCACTTGATCCGCCCAATGTGGGTTTATATGCTTGCGGTCCTACGGTTTATGATTATG
>CAZSQY010000034.1:0-7574 GCA_964609285.1 uncultured Pseudomonadales bacterium | reverse complement strand
TTTAACAAGAGCAGAAGAGATTAAGCAGCAGTATGCAGATAAGCTTTCTACATCTGAGCAGCCGATTGATATCCGTCAAATTGTAGTGATTAGTGCTCGCATTGAAAGCGAACTGGCCGCTTTATCCAGCCAAGATCAAAAACTGTATATGCAGGATTTAAGTATTAAGCAGTCAGGTTTGGAAAGACTAGCGATTGTTGCCTATCAGACTTTAGGTTTGCAGAGTTTCTTAACTGCGGGAGAAAAAGAGGTTAGAGCTTGGACGATTAAACAAGGCACCAAGGCTCCTCAGGCGGCGGGGGTGATTCACACTGATTTTGAGAAAAAATTTATTAAGGCTCGGGTGGTTAATTATCACGATTTTGTGAAACATAATGGTTGGGCTGGTGCCAAAGAAGCCGGCAAAGTGAGGTTGGAGGGAAGGGGTTATGTGATGCAAGAGGATGATGTGGTGGATTTTGCCGTAGGTAATTGATAATCTTCTAAATAGTCTGGAAGGTGCTGGCATTTTCCTCAATTTTATATATAATATCTACCTCAGTTACTAATCAAAAGTTTTTAATTAGATCGAAAAATCATATGAAGATACCTAGTGAAAAACGTACCCGCAGCTATGAATTAACCTGTTTAGTGCAAACAGAATATACTCAGTCAGAGCTGGATGAAATTAAGAGCAAGCTGCAGGATACTATTAAAAAGAATGGCGGCACAATCAAAGAAACTGAAGAATGGGGTAAAAAGGAATTGGCTTACACCATTAAAAAAGAAGGCAAGCAGTATAATGAAGCTGTTTATTTGCACTTTGTTTTTGAAGCTGATGCCGATCAAGCGACCAACATCAAAGAAGCCATGAATATTGTAGATGAAGTTATCCGTTATTTATTAGTTAAAAAAGAAGATTAGGCGCGTTTCCAGGCTGTTAAAGAGCAGTTCGAAAGTAATTTTCAAAAAATCACGCTTATTGTCAGTTTTGGAATATAATATAAATGATAATTATTAAGTTAGTCTGATAGAGGAGGAAAGAAAAATGGCTGTCAGATCATTAAATAAAGTTATGTTAATCGGGAATCTCACCCGCGATCCTAATTTGAGATACACACCCAGCAACACTGCGGTTTGTTCTTTTGGTTTAGCCACCAACCGGGCCTGGACGACCGATGATGGTCAAACCGAGGAAAGAACAGATTTTCACAACCTGGTTGCTTGGGCTAAATTGGCTGAGATCTGTGATCAGATCTTGCAAAAAGGCGATAAAGTTTATGTTGAAGGCCGTCTGCAAACCCGCGAATGGAAAACAGACGATGGTCCGGATCGCCGAGTGACCGAGGTGGTGATCGACAACATGATCAAGCTGGCTTCGCCCCATGGTTGGAATAATAAAAACGAATCTGCCAACAGCAATTCGAATAACAAGCCAGCTGATGACGAAGAGTTAGACGAACCATCTGCCGATGAGTCGGTTGACACTGAAGATGTGGCGGATGATATTCCGTTTTAACAAAGATATTGAGGGTGGGACAAGCAGTCGCTCAAGTGAGGACTGCTTGTCTTGCCATGCACATTTATTACTTAGGTATTACTTAGGCGTGTTAACTAATTTATTAAGCAATTAACTATGAGCAATCAAAAATTTACCTACAAGGATCCACAAACTCTAGAAAAGTACATGAGTGAACAGGGTACAATTCTGCCTAGAGAGAAAACTGGGTTGTCAAAAAAAGAGCAAAGACGCTTGGGTCAAGAAATTGAGAGGGCCCGACATCTGTCTTTGCTTAAATATACTCAGACTTTATAATAGATAGGCTCTATTTGTATCCGAAATTATTTTTCTGGACCTAGCTAATTAATGTTTGTTATGCGCAAAAAAAAGATTAAGATTTCAATGATCCGCAATGTGCTGATCGCTCTTTTATTGTTTATTTTAGGTATTGTGATTGGTGATCGTCATCGATCAGCTGTGGCTAAAGTAGCCCCTTTTTTAATTAGCGAACAAAATTTAGTGGCGCCTTCCCGTCGTCTAACAGGTAATTTAACTGCTCCGGCAGAAAGAAATGTTGATTTCGATGTGTTTTGGGAAGTGTGGGCCTTATTAGAAAGAGATTATTTAAACCCCGAAGATTTAGAGGCTGAGGAGATGGTCAACGGTGCAGTGCGAGGAATGACAGCTGCTCTTGGAGACCCTTATACTATTTATTTGCCCCCAGATGATAACAAACGTTCAGGTGAAGATTTGGATGGCAGTTTTTATGGCGTGGGTATTGAGCTTGGTTATATTGATCGAACCTTGGCAGTGGTGGCTCCTTTAGACGGAACCCCAGCCGCTCAAGCTGGTTTGGAAGCCGGGGATTTAATTTTGCATGTTGAAGATGAAAATAAGGGTATTGATGAAGATACTAATGATTGGTCTTTGGTCGAGGCAGTGGAAAATATTAGGGGTAAAAAGGGTACACCTATTACTTTTACTATTTTCCGAGAAGGAAGGGACGAGACTTTTGAAGTAACCGTGCATCGAGATGAAATTGTAGTAGAAACAGTTGACTTGCATTTTGAAGAGCGTGAAGACAAGCGTATAGCAGTCTTAAGAGTGTCTCGTTTTGGCGGACATACAGAACAAGAGTGGAATGAAGCTGTAAATCAGATTTTAAACTCAACTCCAAAAACGGATGGAATTGTTTTAGATTTACGCAACAACCCCGGAGGTTACTTTGATGGAGCCATTGATTTAGCCAGTGATTTTATTGAAAATGACGTGGTGGTAACTCAAAAAGGCAAATACACTCAGCAGGCCTACCGAGCTCAGGGTAAAGCCAGACTCAGAAATTATCCTTTAGTGGTTTTGGTCAATAAAGGCAGCGCTTCTGCTTCAGAAATTGTGGCCGGAGCCTTAAGAGATGATTTGGGCATTCCTTTAATTGGAGAACAGACCTTTGGTAAAGGTACAGTGCAAGACAGACGCGAGGTCTCTAATGGAGGGGGTGTACATATCACGGTTGGCCGTTGGCTTTTGCCCAAAGGAGACTGGATTCATGATGAGGGTATTTCGGTTGATGTTGAAGTCAAGCAAGATCGCGAGACAGAAGAAGATGAGGTTTTGCAAAAAGCCCTAGAAGAATTAAGTCAGAGAATATAAGAGACATCTTTTTTTAAGGTTAGTAAGTTAAATTATTGAAAACTGGTTATTAACCTCGTAAAATATTAGAGCAAAAATAGAATTATAAGACAGATTATGCTTGATAAGCAGGACCTTATGTCAAACAAACAACTTAAATCATTTTTAGTTGGCTTAGCTGTTTCAGTTTTAATCATTGCTAGTTTTTTTGTAGGAGGTTTGGCTGACAGAATTTTTGTAATTAAACCTCTGGATTATCTGGCTAAAAGACCCGGGTTAATGCAAGACGACCAATCGCGCTTTGATGCGGGAGTTACCAGTTTGGGTCAGATGATAGAGGGGGAGTTTGTTGTTCCAGATATTGCTGAGGCTAGTTCAGAATCAGTTGTAACCGTTTCGATTCAAAAACAGCAGGCCATTATTGAACCTCAAAATTTATTTAATCAATTTGGTTTTTTCGGTTTTCCTCAGGGTGAAACACGGATTGAAGAGGTGCAGCAGGATATTGGGACTGGCTTTGTAGTACGCGGTAATTTAGTTGTAACTAATAAACATGTAGTTTCAGATACAAACGCTGGCTACTCCGTGATTGACAAAGCAGAACGTGAACATGAAGTTACAAAAATTTATCGCGATCCAACTTTGGATATGGCTATTTTGCAAGTTGAAGATTTTGAGGCACCGGCTTTGGCTTTAGGGGATAGCGATCAACTCAGAGTAGGAGAACCGGTTATAGCTATTGGCACGGCTTTAGGCCAGTTTAGACATACAGTGACTGCAGGTGTGATTTCCGGCTTGGGTCGGACAATTACTGCCAGCGGCCCGACGGGTTTTGAAAATTTAGAAAATGTAATTCAGACTGATGCCAGTATTAACCCGGGTAATTCCGGTGGTCCTTTAATCAATGCTAGGGGTGAGGTAATTGCCGTAAATGTGGCTACCACAGGAGCAGAAAATATTAGTTTTGCTATTCCGATCAATGTAGTTAAGGCAGCCTTAGAAAATTTTGAAAAAACTGGTGAGTTTGATCGTCCCATGCTGGGCATCCGCTACACTGTGATTTCTGAAAGAGCTGCTTTGTATAATGAAGTTCCTCAGGGCGCCTACATCATTGAAGTGGCTGAAGGTGGCAGTGCAGATCAAGCCGGATTACAACAAGGAGATATTATTACTGAATTTAATAATGAAAAAATTGATGAAGAAAATGAGCTGGCTCGTTTAGTGAATCAACAGCAAGTAGGTGCCAAAGTGAATTTAGAAGTTTGGCGTGATGGTCGTACTCAGACGGTCATTCTCACGTTAACTAATACTGCAAATAATTAACAACAACTAGTAGTCAACTCAAAAGGAGTAGAATGTCTGATCAAGAATATAAAGTCGGTGATAAAATTGTTAGATTTGGCAGGGTGTATGAGATTTTCAAAGTTACTGAAGAAGAAAATCCAGAGACAGGTGAATCAGAAAAATTGATTCATTTTAAGCCTGTTTACGAGACACAGGCCAACCAGTCATTAATTTGTGCCATTCCAGTTTCAAATATTGAAAAAACCAATATTCGTCGCCCTATGAGCGAGGATGGCGTGGAAGAACTTTTAGATCTTTTACGAAGTAAAATTGAAATGAAAAAACGGTTTAACACGCGCTTAGCTAAAGAGATTTTAAAATCTAATGATCCGGAAAAAATTGCTATGATGCTCAAAAAATTAGCTATTGTGCGCAGAGATCCTGATACCAATTTTACCTATACTAAAAAGCGAGTTTTCCGCCAGGGTTTAAAAAGAATTCAGGAAGAAATAGCCTTAGTTAAAGGTATGGAAATAGAAGAGACCAACGAACTAATTAAAGATATCTTGAAAAAACAGGCTGTTAAAAGTTTTCCGATTGAAGAAGACGAAGAATAGAGTTTAATCCTTTTTATCTATTTCAGTCTTTTGATTCTGATTATACCTCGTCAGCCTGCCTGACGGCAGACAGGCTTGTTGCGAGGAGCAAATCAGAATGGGGGTCTAGGGGGATTCCCCCTAGTGGAGCTTCGGGGTGAGATACCCCGTAAGCGACAGGGGAGCCTGCCTACCGGTAGGCAGGCAGGCTTTGATCTTGCAAAGCAAGACAAAACGCTGAGGGGTGCAACCCCTCAGAAATGAGCACAAATATATTACTAATTTGCGAATTTATTTTCTTGAGCCAATTTAGTTTTAACTGTACTAATCACTAGATCGAGTTCTCCTTCTAAGATTGACTCCAAGTTATACCAACTTTGATTAATGCGATGATCTGTTACCCGGTTTTGAGGGTAGTTGTAAGTGCGGATTTTTTCTGCCCGCATACTGCGACCAATGGCTGAGCGAGCCTTGCCAATTTTTTTCTCTCGTTTTTCTTGTTCAATTTCCCATAACTGAGAACGGAGTAGCTCCAAGGCAATTTGGCGGTTTTGAGTTTGTTTACGTTCTTGACTGACTCTAACCACAATGCCGCTTGGTTTGTGTGTTAAACGAACAGCGCTGCTGGTTTTGTTGACAGATTGTCCACCGGCGCCACCGGAGCGCATAAACTCCCATTCAAGATCTTCTTCTTTGATCTTAATTTGCTGAGCCTTAATTTCCGGCAAGACCGCAACTGAGGCAGTGGAGGTATGAATTCTCCCTTGTGTCTCGGTTACGGGAATACGCTGTACTCGGTGTACTCCTGCCTCATGTTTGAAAAGTTTAAAAGGATAAAGGGTTTTTTGAATCTCTTTAGTTTGGTTGTCTTTATTTTTATTTTGGGAGGCTTGATCAGCCGTTTGTGATAATTTGAGCTTGGTTTTACCTGAAATTTTAACGACGGTATCATCAATAAAGCTAACTTTTAAATTTTTATTTTGAGCGTAGCGCACATACATGCGCAGCAAATCATCCGCCCAAATTTTAGCTTCATCACCTCCGGCTCCAGCTCGCAGTTCTAGAATAGCGCTCGATTGAATGGTGGGGTCAGCTTGCATCTCTTCTTGTTCTGTAATTTGCTGTTGATAATCGGTTGCTGCTTTTTCTAGGCTGGTCTTTTGTTGTTGAAGGCGTTTAATTTCTTCTTCAGCCAAATTTTTTAACTCCGGATCCTTGAGCAAAGCTTGATTATCCTGTATTTTTTTCTCCAATTGTTGAATTTGAGATTGGTAGGGATGAGTTAAATCAGGCATGGATTAATATCAGCAAATAAAAAGATGCAATATCCAGTATATATGAGACTGGAATTAAGATTAAGGAAAAAATAATTACTCTTGGCTTTGCAGCTGCGCTCTTTTTTCGCGTAAGATTTCTTGATAGCTTTTTTGTGGTTCCTGAGAGTCAGATTGAGTGGACTGAGCCTGTTTCTTAGCAGCTTGCTTTTTTGTTTTTTCAGCCTGTTGCATTTTTTGCTTGAATTTATCAACTCGGCCTTGGCGGTCCACAAACTTCATTTCACCGGTAAAGAAGGGGTGGCATTTTGCACAAATATCAACCTCAATTTCTTTTTGAGTTGAACCAGTTTTAAAAGTGTTGCCACAACTGCAGGTTACTATCGCATCATTATGCCAGTTAGGATGTATATTCTTTTTCATAAGAATTGAGATTATAGCATAGGCTTGAGGTGTGGGGTAGGGGTGGCGGTTGTTAGGTTTGATGCTGGTCTGGCGAGATTAAAATATTATAGAATGATTCTGATTATACCCTCCCGCTGAGCGGGACTCAGCGGGACTACGAGGGATAATCAAAATGGGGGTCTAGGGGGATTCCCCCTAGTGGAGCTTCGGGGTGAGATACCCCGTAAGCGACAGGGGAGCCTGCCTACCGGTAGGCAGGCAGGCTTTGATCTTGCAAAGCAAGACAAAACGCTGAGGGGTGCAACCCCTCAGAAATGAGCGCAAATATATTACTAATTTGCGAATTTATTTTATGGTACTTAATGTTGTTGAGCAACCTACCCCAGCCACAGAGCAAGCTAAAGGTGATGAATATGTAAGAGCGATCGAACAAATAAGCGCTTTGGGAGAAAAATTGAGTCAGCATGAGACTGAGTTGTTGCAGAAAGCAGATGAGGTGATGCGTGAGTCGGGAACGGCACAAACGATTTATCACGCCCCTCATGTTGAGGCAGCAACTGATTTTGGGCAACAGTTAGTCAATATGGTATTGGAAGAGTTGGGGGAAAGTGAGGATTCTCAAGCTTTAGAAAAAATATCAAGCTTGGTTAAAATTTTATTAAAATGGCATGACGCCAAATTAAAACCGGAGCCAGATTTGCTTTCTGCAGAAGAAGCAAGTGCAGCAGCTTTGATTAAAGCGATTAGTGATTTGGGAATTGAATTAACTCCAGAAGGAAGCAAGGAGCTACGAGGGGCTGTTGAGGCTACTCAAGTAGATCCTGATCAAGTGCAAGAGAGAAAATTAGAACAAAACTATGAAGAGGATAATTTGCTGCAGAACATAATTTGCGCGGCCGATTTAGG
>CAZSQY010000033.1:0-8269 GCA_964609285.1 uncultured Pseudomonadales bacterium | reverse complement strand
GCAGTGGGTAAAGGATTATGGCAAAGATCAAGATAATATCAATAAAGCACGTCAAATTTTGCAGTGGTCGCAGCAAAAGACTGATATTTTTGAACAAGCTTTGCCTTTAAGTAGTGAAAGAGCCCGCACTTTACTTGATTTATATGACTTACTGGAGTTCTATTTTTTGGAAGAATTAGATTATGACCTTGATGATTTATTACAGGGACATTCTGCCTCTGAGATGAGTGCAGCCTTGTCTAAAGTAAAGCAGCGCTTGGCAGCACTTGAGCCGTATAATGCTGACACTTGGGAGCAAACAATCCGCGATACTGCAGACGAGCTTAATTTTAGTCACAAAGACTTGTTTATGGCTTTGAGATCTGCAGTCACTGCTCAGCAGTTTACGCCGCCTTTATTTGAGGTGATGGAAGCTATGCAAAGAACCAAAAGCCTTAAGCGCATTGGACAAGCCGTTCAATTTTTAGCTAATAATCAGACTGATAAATAAATCATGCCGTCCAGCCCTGCCTCTATATCAGCCTCAACTCAACAAACTTTAGATAAACTTAATCAGAAATATCAAGAGCTGAAACAAGATTTTCAAAAACAGCACTCTGATGCTTACAAGTGGATGCTTGACCAATCTCTTGAGTTTGATGATTTGCAGCAGTTCTCTAAACAGTTACTGGCCGCAGTTACAATGGCCGGTCAAATTGCTATTACTCAACCGGTTGAGGCTCAGGTGAATCAGCAATTGGCTCAAATGCAGGAGCAAAAAGATGATTTGCTATCAAAGTTAAGTGATGAGGAACTAGAGGAGGTAATGCAAAAGATGGTTTCTTATGTCAATGGTCAGGTCGGGCATTTGTCAGAAAATGAGGAGTTGTATTTAGAACAACAGTTATCAGATATGCTTAATTTTGAAGTGACTGCAGAATTAGAAGGCCATCGTCTTAATCACTCGATTGGCATTATGGGAGGAGAACAACACTTGCGGCGTTACCCTTCTGATAGCTTGGGTAAGCATGATGCTTATTTAGAGGCAGGCATGGCTCCAAATAGAGGTGCCTTTGGCTGGTTTACTGAAGATGGCCAGCTGACCCAAAAAGCTATTGAGCAGGAAAAATATTATTTTGCAGTTCAGACTTTGTATTTGCCGGATTGGAATAGCAATTATCAAGAGTTAAAGCCTTGGTATAAATTTCGAAAAATGATTGTAATTAACCCGGCTGAAAGGTTAGCTGTGGTCGGGGTAGTGGGAGATGCTGGGCCGGCTATGTGGGTTAAAAAGCAATTTGGTGGTTCTCCTGAAGTAATTAGAGAAGGTAAAATTTGGAGTCCCAAATCAAGAGGTAAAGTGATTTTGCTGTTTGTAGATGATCCGAAAGATAAAGTTCCCTTGGGCCCAATCAATTTAGATGAATTAAAACAACAATTAACTAATTCTCAAACGTAATGTCAGAACAACAATCACCAGCAACGGAAAAAGAAGCTCAGACATCAGAAGAACAAGCTCAGACATCAGATGAAGAAAAGGAAGCTCAGGAGCAAATGCAGCCAGCTCAGCAAGAGCATGAGCAAGCATTAGAAATGGCTGCCTTGAATCGAGTTGTTTATGCTAAAGCCGCGCATCATTTATTTGATTTACTAAAAGAAGCAGGCCAGTCTCCGGTTGAGCTATTAGATCAAGCCTACGTCTCTCAGGAGGAGGCAGATCCTGCTGTCAGTCCTTTGAGTTTAGAACAAATTATAACTTGGCTGCAAGATAAAAAGCTCACAGATTTAAAACCAGAATTACTTAAGCTCACCAGAGAGTCGTTATTATCGGACTCTGACCTTCAAGGCCAAACAGCAGAGATTAATCAAATTTTAGATCAGTATTCTAAACATGATTAAAGTTAATTTTTTTATTAGTTCGCGTTATGCAGTCAATCGTGATTTACTGCGACAAAAAGTCGAACAAATTCTCAAAGAGCATAATGTGGACGATGTGCAGCTGGATGTAGCGGTGGTGGGATCAAGAAAAATTAAACAGTTGAATGAAGAACAGCTGAAGCATAAGGGTACGACAGATGTTTTGTCTTTTCCTAATTTTGAATCAAAACAAGAAATTGACAAGTTTCCTTCTCCGGAAGGCGAATTGCCTCATCTAGGTGAGATTGTGATCAGTTTTCCTGAAGCAATTAAAACAGCTAAGCGCTATGGAAAAATGGTTGACGATCAGTTATGTTTTTATTTAGAGCACGGTTTGCTGCATTTGCTTGGTTATCATCACGACTGAAAATTGAAGATTTTCGATTAAGCTTGGATTCTATCAACTATTATTTATTAATTTACGAGTTTATTAAACTTTATGTCCTGGTATCTAAAATACCGACCACGCCAAATTTCTGATTTAGATTTGACAGATGTCCGGCAAGCCTTGCTTAAAATGATGGAAACAGGTACGTTTCCTCAGACTTTGCTTTTTGCCGGACCTAAAGGGACAGGTAAAACCTCAGCCTCGCGTATTATTGGAGCCATGTTAAATGATCCGGATAATGAAGACGCTGTTGATGATATTTTTTTTCAACAAACTAACAAAAAGAAGAAAAAGCAATCGCTCAGTTTAAAAGAGCCGGATCCCGATTCTGATTTTGCTCAACGGGTTTTTCGCGGGCAGTCATTCGTAGTCCAGGAAATGGACGCAGCTAGTCATCGAGGAATTGATGATGTCCGTCAACTTCGGGAAAGAATTAGTTTGCCCCCACAAGAAGGCAAAATGGCAGTTTATATTTTAGATGAGGTACATATGTTAACTAATGAGGCTTTTAATGCCTTGTTAAAGATTTTGGAGGAGCCGCCACAGCATGTAGTATTTATTTTGGCTACTACTGAATTACATAAAGTGCCACCCACCATTGTTTCTCGCTGCAATGTGGTTTCATTTCATAAAGCTGGTTTAGATGAGTTAGTGGGTCGCTTGGAAAAGATTTTGGAACAGGAGAAAATTAAGTATGAAGTAGAAGCTCTAACTGAAATCGCTCGGCGGGCTGATGGCAGTTTTAGAGACGCGGTCAAGTTGGCTGAAATCGCTAGCCAATCAGGCAATATCACGCTTGATCAAATTGATGCCTTAATTGGAGGCTCAGCTTTGGTAGAGGTTAAAAAATTAGTGGAGTTGGTTTTAGAAAAAGACGAACAGGGGTTGGTGCAGCTTTTTCAAGAGTTGAGGCAGCAAAATTTTAATCAAGATTATTTTTATCAAGCTTTATATGACTATTTACACCAAAATTTATTGGGTGCGATTAAGGCTATTGATTATGAACCTCAATTAGATAAAAAAGTGGCTCAGTTTTTACTGCAACAGATTATGCTGGTTGATTTGGATCAAAAAACACCGATTCCGTTTTTACCCTTAGAACTTAAATTGTTATTGATAGTGCAAAAAGCTCAGCAAAAAGTTCCAGGCGGTGGTCAAGAAAAAAAACCTGCAACTAGTTCAAAAAATAAATCTTCAAGTAAAACAAAAAACAGTCGGTCTAACTCGAAAGAGATTAAAGCAGATACGGTTACTAATCCTAAGTTAGAAGTCCAACAGGATTCGCTGCAAAAACCAAAAGCTGTCAGTACTTTGGAGACTATGAGCGGTGATCAAAACATTCTAAGCGAGCGTCTTTGTAATAACTGGGAAGAGTTTATTAAGATGGTTAATTCCCATAATAGCACCTTAGCTGCTTTGCTGCGCTCGAGTAAACCCAAGGCCGGCGCCAATGGCACTGCCACCTTGAGTGTTTATTACCGCTTCCATTTAGAGCAGCTTCAGACCCCCAAATATAAGGCTATTATTGATAAATGTGGTTCTAGAATAGTGGGTGACAAAATTGGTTTTAAAATAGTTTTAGATAATCCTCCTACGAAGGCTGAACTGGTTGAAGTCCCAGCCCGCACAAAAGAGTTAGAAGCTCTGGCAGAAGAAACTTTGATGTAAATTTGGTTCATGATTAACTTATGCTCAAGAAAACAACGCTTTAACCGCTGTCTGGTCAAAATGACGATAATCCTTTATACTATGGGCTCAATTAGTTAAACAATTCTATATTTATTAAATTATTAGTTTTTATTTAAAGGAAAAAACATATGGCAAATCCATTAAAAGCTCTTGGCGACCTCAATCAGCTGCGCAAACAAGCTAAAACCATGCAGGATGAATTGTCCAAAGAGGAAATTAAGGTTGAAGAAGGTGATATCGTGGTAGTTATTACTGGAGATCAAAAGATTAAACACTTTTCGGTGCAAGGAATTTCCAGTGAGGACGCAGTCAAGGTTTTAAACAAAGCCATTCAACAATCGCAGCAGTTAGCGGCTAAAAAACTGCAATCTATGTCCGGCGGGCTTGGTGGTTTAATGAATAAAATGGGTTAAATCATCATGGGTCTAAAATTATTATTTGCCACTCAAAATCCGGGCAAACTTCGGGAAATTCGGGCAATATTAACTGAGGAAAATATTGAAGTTATATCTCCAGCAGACTCTAATAGATTAGATAATTCTCAAACACCACTCAGTCAACTTGACGTAGAAGAAACAGGCAATAGTTTTACTCAGAACGCTTTTCTTAAAGCTCAGGCCTTTGCCACTCGATCTATGCTTTTAACAGCAGCCGACGACTCAGGTTTAGAAGTAGAGGAGTTAGATGGTTTCCCTGGAGTAAAATCCGCACGCTGGATTAAAGGCAGTGATCAAGAACGCAATCAAGCTTTATTAGAGAAACTGCAGAATGCCTCTAACCGAAAGGCTAAATTTGTGACAGTCATTTGCTTATATGATCCCATCTTGGATGAAACTCAATATTTTAAAGGCGAGATTTTAGGTAAAATTGCAAAACAGGCAGAGGGCAATGAAGGTTTTGGTTATGATCCAATTTTTATACCAGAGGGGTATAATCAAACTTTTGCCCAGTTGGGATTAGAGCTTAAAAACAAACTTAGTCATCGTCACAAAGCTTTAAAAAAGCTTAAATTATATTTAAAACAAAAAATTAAATAGGGTTGATTGTAAGCACAGGTAGCTTAGAATCTCAACTTTTTTAGGCTAAAGTAATCTGTTCATCTAAATAAACGTCTTGTACGGCATGTAATACTTTGATACCTTCTTTCAAAGGCTTGCTAAAAGCTTTGCGACCCATAATTAAACCGGCTCCACCACCTCTTTTGTTGATCACTGCTTGGCGCACAGCTTGTTTAAGGTCATCTTTTTTAGATTTGTTTGAAGCTCCTCCAGAATTGAGTAAATTAATTTTGCCGGCATATGCATGCAGTACCTGATATCTAACCAGATCGATGGGATGGGCTGTTACCAGTGCTTTATAAGCTTGAGTATCAAATTTACCAAACTTAAAAGTAGCAAATCCCGCTAAGCTGTTGGGCATTTTTTGTTTAACAATATCTGCCTCTAGGGTTACTCCAAGATGGATAGCTTGAGCGGTTAAATCCACACTTTGTTCATAGTTTTCTTTATCCTTTTTCCAGTCAGCGTTGCGTGGGTAGCACCAAAGCATAGTGAGCAGACCGAGTTCATGGGCTTTGGCAAAAGCTTTGCCTACTTCTTCAATTTGGCGGCTGGATTGCTTGGAGCCAAAATAAATGGTGGCGCCAATTCCAACAGCACCCATATTAGCTGCTTGCTCAACTTGAGCAAACATCCGCTGATCATACTTGGTGGGGTAAGTTAAAAGTTCGTTGTGATTAATTTTTACAACAAAAGGAATTTCTTTAGCATATTGTTTTGAGATCAGACCTAGCACTCCGAGGGTCGAAGCGACTCCACTGCAACCACCTTCGATAGCCAGCTTAACAATATTAACAGGATCAAAGTAATCCGGATTCTGATAAAAACTGCTGGCCGCAGTGTGTTCGATAGCTTGGTCTACCGGCAGGATAGATAAATAACCGGTTTTGGCTAAACGGCCGTGGTTATAGAGTTTTTTTAGACTGTTAATTACCTTTTTAGACCGATTTGAATCTGCAAAAACTGTTTGAACATGCTGGGGTCCGGGCTTCAAAACTCTTTTTTTAGGAATTTTTTGACATCGATGCTCTAATAAATCAGATGCATCCTGGCCCAATAATTGAACAATTTCCTCGTGAGTCATTTTGATTAGTTTAAGCTAGCAAGTAATAAGGAATCGTGGAACCTATGTCTAATGTAGCAAAAAAAAGTAAAATGTCATAGATAGAACTTGAGTTAATCACAAACTATAAAAAGATAAAATACTTAAACAAAATAGATTAATACCTTTGTTGTAATTAAAGCAAACAGTGACAGTCAAGTTTATTTTAGTTACACTAAATAAATAATGCCCAGTAAACACCCCATTGCTTATTTTTGTGCTGAGTATGGCCTTGATGCCAAGCTGCCAATCTATGCCGGCGGCTTGGGCGTTCTGGCTGGTGATACTCTTAAGGCAGCGGCTGATTTAAATTTAGACTTGGTAGCTCTAGGGCTCTTATATCGTGGCAAACAGGCACGTCAAACCATTGATCAGCAAGGTAAGGTTATAGAATTTGATCGTAATTTTGACGCGGCTGCTGTTGGATTAGAACATGTTTATTTAAAAGGCGAACCGCTTTTCGTAAAAGTATTTTTAAAAGATCGCTTTGTGTGGCTGCGAGTGTGGCAGAAAAAAATGGGCCGGACCGTAACTTTATATTTACTGGATACTAATACGGATCAAAATCAAGCTGAAGATAGAGATATTAATGACTCTCTTTATTTTGGTGATTTAGAAAAACAGCTTAAGCAACAGATTTTACTAGGAATAGGTGGTGTAAAATTATTGGCTAAACTGGGGCTGCAACCCAAACTTTACCACATCAATGAAGGCCGTCCGGCTTTAATGTATTGGGGTTTATTGAGATTTTTAATGCAGACTCAAAACTTAAATTTTTACCAAGCTCAGCAAGAAGCTAAAAAAATATTAGTTTATACCAATCACACTTTGGTGCCGGCTGGCAATTATCATTTGCCCCTTGAGATGTTAAGGCCCTATGCTTCTTACTATGCTGAGAAAATGGAAATTAGTTTGGATGAATTATTGGCTGCTGGTTTAGCTAATCCAGATTATGGTTTTTCTATGACAGATTTTGCTTTAAAAATTAGCTGCCGGCAGTCAGGAGTTAGTCAACTGCATACACGGCTTTCACAAGAGATTTGGCCTGATTACAAATGGGAGAATATCACTAATGGGGTGCATTTGGATACTTGGCAGGATTTAAGATTAAAACAGGCTGGCTTAGGACAAAGTCAACTGTGGCGGATTCACCAAGAGAATAAGCGAGAGTTAGTCGAGTTTACAAAAGAACGGACCGGTTTTAAATTTGATGCTGATCAATTAGTGATTGGTTGGGCGAGGCGTTTGGCCGGTTATAAACGCTTAGAAGCTTTGTTTGCTGATTTAAACCGGCTTGAGCAGATTCTTAAAAATGAACAGCGACCAGTGCAGCTAATAATTTCAGGCAAAGCTCACCAAAGTGATCATGACGCCAAACAGCGCATCTATGATTTACTAAAAATTTTTAGTGAACAGTTGTCCGGCCACGCATTGTTTATTCCTGATTATGACTTAGATGTAGCCCGTCACCTAGTCCGGGGCTGCGATATTTGGCTCAACACGCCGGAGCGAGGTAAAGAAGCTTGTGGAACTTCTGGTATGAAAGCGATTAGTAATGGAATTCTACAAGTTACCACTCGGGATGGCTGGGCTGATGAGGTTGATTGGTCCGGTAAAGGCTGGGAACTTAATTCTGAAGATGTGAGCAATCATTTATATCATTTACTGGAAACAGAAATCATCCCTTTGTTCTATAACCACAATTCCCAAGGTTTTAATTCTGACTGGGTGCAAATGATGCAAAATAGTATCCGCTTAGCTGATCAATTTAGTGCCAAACGCATGATGGCAGAATATCAAGAAAAACTTTATCAGCAGTCGTAGATCTGTTGATTTTAGCCTCAAGCTGCTGACTTGATTTTTAACTCAAGTGCTTTTAAACTGAAACTACTCTTTATAATTTAAATAAAGGATGTCTATGTCGAAACTGTTTGATTTAAGCGGTAAAGTAGCAGTGGTCACCGGAGCCTCAAGTGGCCTGGGTGTGCAAATGGCTCACGCTTTGGCAGGGCAAGGGGCGGATGTGGTGGTGATGGCTCGTCGAATAGAAAAACTGCAGAAAGTAAAGGCAGATTTGGAAGAACAGCATGGTATTCAGTCTTTAGCGGTCGAGTGCGATGTTACTAGTGAAGATCA
>CAZSQY010000032.1:0-8389 GCA_964609285.1 uncultured Pseudomonadales bacterium | reverse complement strand
GTGCTCCCCGGGCTGGACTCGAACCAGCAACCTTGAAGTTAACAGCTTCCTGCTCTGCCGTTGAGCTACCGGGGATTGTTAAAACTTTTCAATTATAGCATCAAAAACTACCATAATCGAAACCGTGCCAGGAGTAGGATTCGAACCTACGTAGGCATAAGCCAGCAGTTTTACAGACTGCCCTCGTTGACCGCTTGAGTATCCTGGCTGGATACATATTTGACCATTCATTCAGCAGTTTTATCCCGCTAAGCGGGACCCTCGTTGATCCCGCTTAGCGGGAAGTATTCTGGTGGATCTCGCTCAACCTTATTCAAATGCTGAGAACTTAAATTTTATCAAGTAAACTAGCAATATTCAAAACCAAAACCGATCATTTCCTCTGGGAGAACTTTACCAAATAACCTAATTTTATTTACTCCAAAAAGTCTTGGAGTTTTTTGCGTCGAGAAGGGTGTTTTAATTTACGCAAAGCCTTGGCTTCTATCTGGCGGATTCTTTCACGGGTGACACCAAATTTTTTTCCTACCTCTTCTAAAGTCATCATTTTGTTGCCGCCCAAACCAAATCTCATCCGCAGCACTTTGGCTTCGCGGTCGGATAAAGCTTGCAAAACCTCATCAATGTTTTCCTTGAGCATTTCTCTAGTGGTCGAGTCGTAAGGAGTTTCTTGAGTGTCGTCCGGAATAAAGTCACCCAGAACGCTGTCATCCTCGCCGTCGCCGACCGGTGTTTCCAAAGAAGTAGTATTTTGCGCAATCTTTAAAATCTCGCGGACTTTTTCCGGATCCATGTCCATGCGCTCGCCGATCTCCTCCGGAGTCGGCTCGCGCCCCATTTCCTGCATCAGCTTCCTGGCCGTACGCATCAGTTTATTAATCGTCTCCACCATATGAACCGGAATTCGAATCGTCCGGGCCTGATCAGCAATGGAGCGAGTAATAGCCTGGCGAATCCACCAAGTGGCATAAGTGGAAAACTTAAAACCTTTAGTCCAATCATACTTTTCAACTGCTCGAATCAAACCCTTGTTGCCTTCCTGAATTAAATCTAAAAAAGTCAAGCCGCGGCCAATGTATTTTTTAGCAATTGAAACTACTAATCTTAGGTTAGCATCAGCCAACTCTTTTTTAGCCTTAAGATCTCCGGACTCCACTCTTTGAGCCAAACGAATTTCTTCTTCACGAGTCAAGAGCGGCACCCGGCCGATTTCTTTTAAATACATCCGGACCGGATCAGACAAACCTCTTTTGCTTAAATTAGTTAAGTCCTCAAGTTCCTCTTCTAAATCTGATTCAGCATCTTCGCGGTCTTCCAGAGTTAAAAAGACGTCAACATCTTCAGCCAAAATAATATCAAAAAACTCATCCACAGCCTCCAGATATTTTTCCGGTTTTTTAAATACCTCCAGCACTTCATCTTGCGTCACGAAGCCGCGCTCAATGACATCATCAATTAGCTCTTCAACTCGCTGCTGGGTTTTTTTAGGTAGTTGGGAAATATTGCTCATCTTGAATCCTCATATTATATGCTTAAAATGCTTTTTATTCAAATGCGGTTAAAGCTTTGTTTAAGATAAGAATTAGTTGATTCTAGGCCATAAATTTACAAACTAAGCATAAATAGGCCAATTTAAACTTGGTGTAAGAATAGTCGGCTTTTTTGCACCGACCATCACCATGTATTCAAACATGGCCGCATTGGCCGCATCAGCTGTCTTCACCGTCCAACCATCGTCTGCAAAATAAATCTCATCATCACCGCCCAAAACCTGGGCCTCAATGCACAAGACCATACCTTCCTTCAGCTCTGTGCCTCGTCCTGCTTTGCCAAAAGCCGGGATTTGAGGGTCTTCATGCATGGTAGAGCCAATACCGTGACCCACAAATTCTTTGGCCACGCTCAAGCCTGCCTGATTCACCATTGACTGCATGGTAAAACCCAAATCACCTGTATAATTACCAGCCACCGCCTTATGCACAGCTGCTTGAACAGCTTTTTTACTAGTCTCAATTAAACGCTCATCTTCCGCCTTGAGCGGAGACAGGCCTACTGTGAAACAATGATCCGTGTGCAGACCATCCTTTTCAATCCCAAAGTCGATCTTAATCACATCGCCTTCTTCAAACATACGGTTACTAGGAATGCCATGCACCACTGTGTCATTAACAGAAATGCAAGTAGCATGCTGATATTGGTTGTTGGCCGGACCCACGCCTTTAAAATTCGGCCGCACTTCGTGTTTAGCTGCCAGTTTATCTGCCAAGCGGTCAATTTCAAGCGGCGTCACGCCGGGTTTAACTGCCAGGCGCAGCTCATTTAAAATGTTGGTGGAAATTTGAGCCACCTGTTTATATTTATCTAGTTGTTTTTTTGAAGTGATAATCATAAAAATTTTTACCCGGGCAAGGCCGAATAATAAACCAGCCCAGCCTTAAATTACAAATTTGCCATCTTTATAAATTATTTTTTGTGTGCCGTCAGCCAAATGAGCTGTTACAGTGCGATCCGTGGTGCTAATAAAATCAGTGTGTTCAGCTGCATCATTAAAACCCATTTCCTCCCAATCTTCTTTGCTCACTTGAGCCGCATTTCCCCTGTAACAATCTTTATAAGCCATGCCCAAAGCAACGTGGGTGTTGCCATAAGGACCGCCCATGTTTTCGTCAAACAAAATCTCTGCCATGGGGTGGGTAATGCGCGACATGCGCTTATCAGTTAAAGAAAACTCGCCCAGTTTGTCTGCATTTTTGCTTTTAAGCATCTCTTGCAAAAACTTATTGCCACCCTCAGCCTGAGCTTTAATCACCACACCGTTTTCAAACTTAAACTCAGCCTTTTCAATTACATTACCGTGGCGATAAACAGGCTGATTAATCTTGATCCAACCCTGTGTGCCATGCCAATCCGGACTGGTAAAAATCTCAAAACTGGGAATGTTGCGGCCGGAACCACCATTCCAAATCCGATCCGCACCCAGCTTAATGCTTAAATCAATATCCTCACCTTTAATCTGCAGCTGCTCAATCTTCATCTCATTCAGCGTTTGCTTGATTTTTTGCTGCATGTCATGAATCTCCTGCCATTTGGCAATTGGATTGTCCAAATCCAAATAACAAGCTTGGATAATTTGCTGCCAATATTCTTCTAAACTTAAACCAACTATTTCTGCTTTGGCCGGCACACCCCATAAAGCAATCGTCCAAGTAAATTGCCCTTGGTTTTCCTTGGCGATCAACCAATCCTTGTAAAGCTTTTTTGAGTCCCGGGCAGAGATAATTTTATGTGGATCAATCTCTTTCAGTTCTTCCGGGTAGGGATCGGCTATTACTTGAATCTGATGATGCAGTAAATCTGCCTTACTGTGCCAATAATTTTCAGGGAAAAAAGTGAGCTGATCGTCTTTAGCCAAGGTATAGTAATCTTGCTCAAAACCGGTCGGCAGTAAACGCATTAAAGGGTAGCCACCTGCTTTTAAAACCTCATTCTGCAAAGCCAGTGCCATGGGCTTGGCTACATCCGGTACCGTGATCTCCACCACTTCTTGAGGCTGCAGACCTTTGCCTGAATTCAAAGCAAAATTGACCAAAATCTTGGCGTATTTATTGATTACTGCGGCTGATGGTTTAAAGTCATTTGATGACATAGCTTGGTGCTAATCTTAAATATTCTTATATAATGATATCGTTAGTGACATTACTGACATCGAGTTATTATAACGTAATTACCTAAAAACCTTATGCGGGACAACGTCCATTATTATAAACCCAGCCAAGAGCTTCAAGTCAGTGAGAACTTTTACAAAACCTCAATTCAAGGCTTGTGGTATTTTCAGGCTGCCAAACACAATGATGAACGCGGTTTTTTTTCTGAAATCGTTAAGCTGCCGGAATTAGAGCAGGTCATTGGCCAGCCGTTTAATGTTCAACAAGTCAACCACGCTCGGTCGGTTGAAAACGTGGTGCGCGGCATGCACGCTGAGGGTTGGAACAAGTTGGTGACGGTGGTGTCCGGCCTGGTTTTTTCGGCTGTGGCTGATATTCGTCCTCAGTCGCAAACTTACAAGCAGGTTGAATATTTCAAACTAGGCTATGACCACGAGCGAGCCTTTGGTAACGGTCTGTTTATTTCGCAGGGGTTGGCTAATTCAATAGCAGCGCTACAAGGACCGGTCAGCTATCTTTATTTTGTCGATAAATTATATGCAGAGCGAAATGCTAGCGATGATCAAGCCATTTCGATTTTTGATCCGGATTTGATCATCACTTGGCCCATAGACAAAAATGAAATGAAGCTGTCAGAGCGGGATCGGAATGCGGTTAATCTAAGGGAAGTAGAGACAAAATAAACAAAAGCCTAGTCAGTTATTTCACCCACGCCACTATAGTCATCATTTTTCACCATGTGCTCTTCTATCAATCTTCTTAAAAAGACTGATCTTGGAATTTTTTTATTTTTAGCAATCCAGTCCAAATAATTTTGATGTTTGGGAGAAATAAAAAAGTTAAACCTCGTATCTTGAGTTTCTTGAGCATAATCAAGAGCCAATTTTAAAACCTCCCTTAAAGTGCTTGAATTATAACTCACCACTTGCAAACGATCAGACTGAATACCCTTTAAAACATAGGGAGTTTCCCCTTTGTCTGGTCTATATAAAACAATAACCGGCTTACTTAAATTCAAAGCTGTGGCTAATTCAAAGCCAGCTCCCAAAACTGGTCTGGTGGCTTCAACCAAAATAACGTCTGCTTCTTTAATCCATTTGATCATTTTTTTAGCATAAAGCTCAGCTTGCTCTTCTGATTCTTTTTGAATATCATCCATACTGCGCTCTAATGAGTGCTCAGTTATTACCTCCCAACCAAGTTCTTTGGTGGTCTCAATAATAGCTTTGTAATCTTTTTTAGAACCATCAACTGCAGCAATAAAATGTACTTTCATGTTTATAATTATATCAAATATTTCTAAAACTTATAATGCAACGGTAGATATTTTTTGCTCGCCATGATTAATAATGATTTAAACGGAAAGTCGGCTGGTTCAACTAATTCTAAGTAATGATTGTATAAATTTAAATCGTTATTAATTAACGCTGTTGAGTCTAAAATTAAATTTAAATTAGTCAATAATTGCTTATACTCTTCAAAATTAAAATAAAAATAATTTTCCTCTCGCTCAATTTGCCACAAATTACTACTTAAATATTTGAAAGTTGTGACAAATCTCATAAAATCCAATTGCGACATATGTATAACATTGCCCTGCTTTTGATATTCTATCTTCCAAGTTTTGTTTTCTGCACAAAATTTATCAAGTAAGTCCAAAACTTCAGCATCTTTTAATTTAAACTTAATATTTTTTTTAAACTCAACAGGAGCTAAACCGTCGTAAATTAAAATGGAGCCAGTACTTGAGAGCACTTGAACTAATTCTTGGATAACACCGCCCAATTGTTCTTTAGCTTGATTAAATTTTTGTATAGGTTCCTTTTTAGAAGAACGTCTAAAAAAATCAGAAAATACTTCATGTAAGGTATTTGTTGCAATGATTAAATCAAATCTATTAATAAAATCACTAGATTTTATCTTTGATAAATCCCTATAGAAAAAATTAGCATCTATGCTTGAATCATCGCTTGCAATTTCAAGTAAATGCTTTTCTCGATCCAGTCCATACAGTTCAACCTTACGCGATTCATTGATTTGAGAAATCATATTTGAAAGCAGACTCAATAAATCACCTTTGCCACAACCTACATCCAATATTCGTATTGGGCCCTTATTTTTATTAACCAACAAACGATCAACCGCATGGATAATATGAGGAATAGTAATTGCCTTGCCTCTTTTTTTATAAAAACCGAGCAATAACTCATTTTGATATAAATTGCTCCAGTCTTGAAGTTGTGCCATCATAAGGTAATAGTCCTGTATTCTAGCATAAAAAATAAAGCTCTCTAAGTATTAAGAGCTAATTTCTTCATTTAGCTGATCTAAAAAGTTATATAAAAATTGAGTTCTTTTTGCGGCTATCGTTTTAGCTGTTGCGGTATGCATTTTGTTTTTAACTTTTAATAACCTTGTAAAAAATAAATCTAAACCAAATTTTAAAGGCTCTGCTTGACGCTTCTTACAGAAAGGATCTTTAATATTGTAAAGCTTGGCGTTCATTCTACCAGTGGAGACAAAAGTTCTCATGATTGATATGGCGCCTGTTGCCTCTAACAAATCAGCATCTTTTACAATTTTAGCTTCAAGCAACTCAGTTTCTTTACCATAACGATATGAGACTGATTGAATGACTTCTTTGATTGACTGTAAAAGAGTTTCACTTTTAGCGAAGTAATTAAGTTGACTAAGGAAAAAAACTGCTTTTTCTGCACTTTTTTTTGGAGCCTCTGAAGCTAGCGGGCTGTCTTTAGGAAGGTTAACAATATCATGAAACAAAGCAGCCGGAACAATTATGTCTAAATCTCCCCCTTCATGTTTTTGAATTTTCTCTGCGTTCTTTAGCACTCTCAAGACATGACTCATATCATGAGCAGCATCTTGTGTGTCAATATATTTTTTAGCTAAATTGATAAGCTCTGTTCTTAATTTTTGGTTCATGATTGTGTTTGAATATTTTTCAAAAACTCCAATCCCCGAATCTCTTTCATCACCTCCCGAATCAAATTCTTTAAATCCGCTACTTCCTCTTTAGAAATTTTAAACTTACGCGGCATTAAACGGCCGGTGCGCGGGTCATAAGGCTCAACAAAGTCAAACATCCCCTCTATAACAGTGGCATTAAAACTGCGGTCCAGCTCTGTGAGCAGTTTATAAAAAACCAATTGCCTTTTATAAGGGCCGCGAATACCCTCTGGCAGATTTTGTTCTCTTTCTGACAGCGGCACCGCTTTAACTGTACCCTCTATATAACCTTTAGTTTTAGGCTTGCCGGTCTTGTAATCCACCACCCGCACCAATTTTTGCGACCGATCCAGCCAGTCGATCCTGTCCAGTTTTCCCGTTAACTGAATATCATTGTCCAAAACAGCCTTGCTCCAGCCATAGCCCACCAAGCGCTCCACCTCTACCACATTTGGTTTATCGTCTTGAGTTTGCTGATAATAGTTGGCTAAAATCTCGCAACCGTATTTAAGTCTTTGTTTAAAGTCGTTTTCAGTTAAGACCTCTTTGGATAAAGCAGTTTCAAACTCAGTTAGCAACTCTTCTTGCGACAAACGCTCGCCTGTTTCTAAATTTACCTGATACAAGAGTTCCAAAGCCTGGTGCACCGCTGTTCCAAAAGCCATCGGTAAGGGTTTGGCTCGCGGCACCCGCAGCAGATTATTTTCAATAAATTCCTGTGGGTCTCTCAAATAATTATTCAAGGCTGTAACAGATAGCTTGAAATCTTTTACCAAGTTTTCAAAAAACTTTTTTTCCTGATTACTAGGAACGCGCTCCGGCGGCGGCTGCATTAGTTTGGTTAAATGGTCATCTGCCTCGTCTAGCAACCCTTCATCTTCTAGAGTTTGAGTCTTTCCCAGCTCAAGCAAAAACTGTGACGGCACTTTTTCACTGGTGCGGTTGTCTTCTACCACAGTCTCGGGATAAGTAATGGTCACTTGCTGACTAGCGCGGGTTAAAGCCACATAAAAAACCCGGCGCTCATCTTCGTTGCGTTCTTTTTTACTAACATCAGTATTGCTCAGTAAACCTTTGGGCAAAGGCAGCAGCTCTCGATTAAAATGATTGCCCCACTTACGATCCACACAATGCAAAAGAAAAACATGCTCCCATTCCTGGCCCTTGGCCTTATGCACTGTGGCTAAATGCACTGCCTGCTGTTTAATGTTCAAATCCTCAGCATTAATCTTAAGATTGTGCTCCTGCATGACCTCAATTGTGTTTAAAAAATCTTTTAACTTAAACTGATGATCAGCTGCCACCATACTTTTAATCTGGTTATAAAGCGAATTAAGCTCATTTAAAAGCTCAATTTGGTTGGGCTGATCTTTAACCCAAGCCAGCAAGTTAGACTCATTGATCACAATTTCAAACCAATGAGAAAAAGTGTTGGCAGCATCCAGGCTGCTCCAGTGGTAAAGATCTTCTACAAACCCGGTAATTGTTTCAAATTCTTTTTTCTCCAGCAATTGATCAAACTCATTTTCTTCTAACAACTCATAACCGTGATCAATCACATCTAACAGCGACAGCTTAAGCTTGCCCGCAATTCGAGCCAGTTTCATTACCTGCAGCTCGTCCAGCTCAAACCAGGGGTAATGCATGATTTTAAATACCAATTCGTCTTCGCTGCTGGCTCGAAGATCAAACAAGACATGGAAAAAACTTAAAATCTGATCAATAAACTCAGACTTTAAAATATTGTCTCCGCCATC
>CAZSQY010000031.1:7125-8417 GCA_964609285.1 uncultured Pseudomonadales bacterium | reverse complement strand
GAGAAATATAAGGGAAAGCTAGACGACTGGCAGCTGGTTTTAATTGGATCAGTTGAAGATGAGAGGTTTGCAGAGGAAGTGGCTAAAAGCGCACAGGATTTGCCGGTCAAAATTTTACATTCAGTCAGCCGCAGCGAGCTTTTAGATTGGTATCAAAAAAGCAGTATTTATTGGCATGCAACCGGTTATCGCGTTAATCCTTTTAAGGAGCCGGAAAAAGTGGAACATTTTGGTATTAGTACAGTGGAAGCCATGGCAGCCGGCAATGTACCATTGGTAATTGGCAAAGGTGGTCAGTTGGAGGTTGTGGGTCGCTATTTCGAGGACTGGACTTGGCTCACTCAGCAAGATTGTATTAAAAAAACTTATCAAGTGATCCGTAATCATGATTTGAGGTTGAGACTGCAGCAAGAGGCAATCAAGCAGGCTCAAAAATTTGGCCCGCAAAAATTTAAAGCTAAGTTAAAACAAATTTTATCCTAATTATGCCTGAACATTTCACGTCTGTGGTTATCCCCAGTTTCAACGGTCTCAAATTACTAAAGCAAAATTTGTCGGCTGTCGAGAAATTATTATCGTCAGGAGATGAATTAATTATTGTGGATGACGCCAGCAGCGATGACTCAGTTAGTTTTTTAAAACAGCGTTATGGTTTAAAAGATTCTAAAAAGCTAAAGGATGAATACGGACAGTCTGTGTTATTTCAAGGCAAGCTTAAGAATAATGTATTGCTAAAAGTGATTAAGAATGATTTAAATTTACGGTTTGCTGCTAGTTGTAATCGAGCAGTTAAACAGGCTAAAAGTCATTTGGTTTTGTTGCTCAATAATGATGTTGAGCCTGAAGCAAATCTACTTGAAATTCTCAAACTTCATTTTAATAATAAAAATTTGTTTGCAGTCGGTTGTATGGAAACTGAGCCCAATCAAGCTAATGCCCGGGGTGGCAAGAATCGGCTCTGGTTTAAAAAAGGTTTATTCCAACACTCTCGCGCCGACCAATTTACTCAGGGCAAGACAGCTTGGGCCAGCGGCGGTAGTGCAATTTTTGATCGTAAAAAATGGCTGGAATTAGGCGGCTTTGATACAGACTATTATCCGGCTTACTGGGAAGATATTGATTTATCTTACCGCGCTAAGAAAAAAGGCTGGCAAGTTTTGTTTGATCCCAAAGCTAAAGTCATCCACAACCATGAGTCAACCCACCGTACCATTTTTAGCCGCACCCGCCTGGAAAATTTAAGCTGGAAACATGCCCACCGTTTTGTGTGGAAAAATGGCACTTTCAAACAA
>CAZSQY010000031.1:5328-7115 GCA_964609285.1 uncultured Pseudomonadales bacterium | reverse complement strand
TTATAGGCCTTACTGGTGCTGGCAACGGTTTAAACAGTCTGTAACTAAGCCTTATTTTTGGATGTTGGCAGCCATTATTTTAATGGCAGCTGTGCTGCGTTTTATTTATTTGGGTCAAGTGCCGCATGGTATGACTTGGGATGAGGCAGCGATTGGTTATAACGGTTATGCTGTGGCTCATACCCGGCGCGATGAGTGGTTGGAATTTTTACCAATCTCTTTTCGATCGTTTGGCGATTACAAAGCGCCGCTGGCAATTTACTTAAACGGTATTTTCACTACAATTTTTGGTTTAAATCTGTGGGCTGTACGCCTGCCTTTTGCTTTGGCCGGTCTTCTGGCTGTTATGGGTTTAATAAAACTGACATTAGAAATTTTACAGACGACTCACTATAAATCAAGCCTGCCAACTGAGGTTTTAAGTTTGGCTGCCGGTCTAATTTTGGCTCTTTCTCCTTGGCATTTGCATTTTTCACGCACTGGTTTTGAGTCTGGTTTAGCTTTGAGTTTAATCATTTGGGGTTTATGGTTTACCTGGCGTTATTTTAAAAAAGTGCACGTTGTCAGTTTAAAGCTGCAACTTAAGTTATTTATACCTGCCGTTTTGCTTCTGAGTGCAGCGGTTTACGCATATCATAGTGCTAAGATCTTTGTGCCGCTGTTGGGAGCTTGGCTTGTAATAGTTTTTTGGCAGAAAGTTAAGCGTAACTTAAAAAGCTTAGTTATAGGTTTAGTGCTAGCCGGCTTGTGTAGTTTACCTTTAATGTATGATTCGTTTCATGGTGAAGGTCTAACTCGAAGCGGGTCTTTGATTTTTTCAGAAGCAGAAAATTTATTAGATGTGGTGCGTTTAATCGCAGAGCGAATCGCCGCCCATATTTCACCGCAATTTTTAGTCATGGGCTGGACGGACACCCTACGCCACGGTCCCGGAGCCTGGGGAGTTTTGCTGCCAATTACTTTTGCCTTAGTTTTAATAGCAGCCTTAGTCTTACTCAAGAAAAAAATTCAACGGCAGGCAATCAATTTGTGGTCAAGGTTTGCTTTTTTTGTATTGATAATTGGTTTGCTGCCTGCAATTTTAGGTCAAGCAATGCCGCAGGCTAATCGGGCCTTATTGGCTTTACCCGGTTTTATTTGGTTAGCCTTGTATGGTTTAGATCAACTTGTAGCAACGTTAACTAACTTTAATCCAAAAATTCTTTTATACATTTTACTAGGATTGCACTTACTCACTTTTGGCTTCTATCTTCAACATTACTACACTAATTTTGCTGCTAATAGTGCTGAGTCATTCCGGGATGGTTATATTGAAGCTTTTGAGATTACTCAACAGTATGAAACTGGTACCAACGGTAAGCCTGAGGTGGAACAGATTGTGTTTAGCAATGCTTATAATCAAGCGTATATTTACGCTTTGTTTGTTCGTAAAACCAATCCTATTTGGTATCAAGGAGGGTCGCTCATTAAATATATGTTTATTGATGTAGTTGAAGCTGGTCATTTAAAAAGTAAAAATAAACTGGTGGTCGCTAGCAGACACGATCCACTGTTTGCAGAAAAAGCCGACCATTTAGTTTATGGCTCAAATGGCAATGTTCGTTTCAAGATTTTTTATACAGGAGATGAGGCTGAGGCTCGATAGTGATAGAATTAGGCTATGAATATTACAGATCATTTAAATAAGTTGCTCAACAGTTTGCCGTTAGTGGAAACTAACCAACTTGAGCTGGAGCATCCGGCTGATCCCAGCTTTGGTGATTACTCAACCAACATTGCTTTAAAAT
>CAZSQY010000031.1:2780-5228 GCA_964609285.1 uncultured Pseudomonadales bacterium | reverse complement strand
GAGCATCCGGCTGATCCCAGCTTTGGTGATTACTCAACCAACATTGCTTTAAAATTATTTCCCAATTTAACTCAAGAACAGCGCCAAGAATTGGTCGTTAATAATCCCCGCGACCTGGCCAATCATTTACTTGAACAGATTCAGGCTGAAATTAAAGACAATACCCAAGCTGCCCAGATGATCGCGGCAGTAGAAGTGGCTGGTCCCGGTTTTATTAACTTTAAGCTATCTGAAGCTTTTTTAAAAACTACACTTAAGCAAATTGCGCAAGAAGCGGATTACGGATATTTCAGCCAAGGACAAAGCCAAACTTGGGAAATTGAACACACCTCACCAAATCCAAACAAGGCCATGCATTTAGGTCATCTGCGTAATAATGTGACAGCCATGGCGGTGAGTAGTTTGTGGGAGGCTGTAGGTGTTAAAGTAATCCGTGAAGCTGTTGATAATAACCGCGGCATTTCTATAGCCAAACTGATGTGGGGTTATCTTAAATTCGCCTACAAAAATAAAAAGCAAATTACAGATTTGGATTATTGGTACCAGCATCAAGACGAATGGCTCACTCCGCAAGAAGCAGATCAAAGATCGGACAGATTTGTGGATCAACTTTATGTGCAGGCAGCGCAAGATTATGAAGAAAACGAAGAGGCTGCTGCCAGAGTTAAACAGATGGTGATTGATTGGGAAAATAATCACCAACAAACCCGGGCTTTGTGGGAGAAAGTAATGCAATATTCTCATCAAGGCCAAGCCTTAACTTTAGAACGCCTGGGCAACCAATGGGATCATGTTTGGCATGAACATGAACACTATGAATTGGGCAAAGATTTTGTGCAAAAAGGCTTGAAACAAGGAATTTTTCGTCAGTTAGAAGATGGAGCAGTCTTAACCGATCTAAAAGACTATGATTTACCGGATACTATTTTACAAAAATCAGACGGAACCTCGTTATATATCACTCAAGATATAGCTTTAACCTATTTAAAAAAGCAAAAATACAAAGCGGATAAAATGTTCTGGGTGGTGGGGCCGGAACAAAATTTAGCCTTACGGCAGATGTTTGCTGTTTGCGATCAGCTAGGTATTGCTGACTATAAGAGTCTAACTCATTTATCTTATGGTTATATGAGTCTTAAAAATCAAGGAAAAATGAGCTCCAGGTCCGGGAATGTGATTTATATTGATGACCTAATTGATGAAGCTAAGCGACGAGTTCAGCAAAAAATGAATCGAGAAGGACTTTCACAGCAGAAGATAGAAGTACTCTCAGAGCAAGTAGCTTTAGCTGCAGTAAAATATAGTATTTTACGCGTGGGACGCCAGACCGACATGGCTTTTGATTTTGAAACGGCTTTGAGTTTGGACGGCAACTCCGGGCCCTATTTGCAATACACACACGCTCGCGCACACTCTGTTTTGAAAAGAGCAAAAGATGCGGGAGACGATAGGTACTCCAAGCAGCCCACTCAGGAGAATATTTGGCTGGGCCTTGAGCTTCAACCTGAAGAACAAGATTTGCTGCGATATATATACCGCTGGCCGGAAGTGGTTGAGGAAGCGGGTTTTAATTATGAACCCAGCACGCTTTCAACCTTTTTGTACCAACTAGCGCAAAAATACAATAGCTTTTACAACAAACGCCAGATTTTAGTAGAAGATGAAGAAATAAAAAGCTTCCGTTTAACTATGACCCAAGCCGTCAAACAAGTTTTAGCTCAAAGTTTACAACTATTAGGTATGAGTGCACCAGAGCGCATGTAGTTATGATTTGTTCCGCTCGCTTAGCGGGAAGACAAAACGCTGAGGGTCAATAGCACCTCAGAAATGAGCACATAAATATTACTAATTATTAATTTGCGAATTTAGTATGATTTCTGTCGTTTTGGCCACTTATAACGAAGAAAAAAATCTCAAACGCTGTTTAGATTCAGTTAAGTCTTTTGCTGACGAAATAATCGTGGTCGACGGTTCCTCGCAGGATAAAACTAGAGAAATAGCTCAAGAATTGGGTGCTAGAGTTATCAAAACTACCAATAAACCTAACTTTCATATTAACAAGCAAATGGCGATTGATGCTGCTGAAGGTTTTTTAATTTTGCAGTTGGATGCAGATGAGGTGGTTAACTTAAAATTAGCTCATTTTATTCAAAAATTACACAGCCAGCTGTTAAAAAATTCAGAGTCTTCCAATTATTCAGCTTGGTGGATAAAGCGCAAAAATTTATTCATGGGCCACTGGTTTAAAAAAGGTGGGCAATATCCGGATCCGGTCATTCGGCTATTCATTAAGGGAGAAGCTGAGCTGCCGCAAAAAGATGTACATGAGCAAATGGAAGTTGAAGGCGAGGTTGGCTGGGCACAAGGACATTTACTGCATTACTCCAATCCTTGTTTTAAAGATTATTGGCGCAAGTTTCAAACATACACTAGTTTTAAAGCTAAGCA
>CAZSQY010000031.1:0-2680 GCA_964609285.1 uncultured Pseudomonadales bacterium | reverse complement strand
GTTTTAAAGATTATTGGCGCAAGTTTCAAACATACACTAGTTTTAAAGCTAAGCAGCTGCGCGAGCAAAAGCTACGTTTAAACTTAAAAAATATTTTTGCCTATTTGTTGTATAAGCCCATCGCTACTTTTGTTAATATCTTTTTACTTAATAAAGGCTTTGTGGACGGTATTTATGGTTTTATTTTTGCTTTTTTTAGCGGCCTACACCACACAGTAGGCTTTCTTAAGTTTGCTTTAAATAAAACAAATTAAGTCTATTTTAGTTTTGCTTATTTATGACAAAAAATAATTCAGATTCTAATCAAAAAATTAAGGTTTTAATCGATACTAGCCCCCTGGAAAATGCTCATGCCGGACGTGGTGTTGGTACCTATACCCGCTTTTTAACTCAAACTTTGGAAAAAAATAAAAAAATACGACTCAAGCGCTCGACTCAACTTAAGAAAAAAGAAAAGTTTAAGCCCGATATCATTCACTATCCTTATTTTGATTTGTTTTTTTCTACCTTGCCGTTGGTTAAGAATGCTAAAAGCGTAGTTACCATTCATGATGTGATTCCGTTAGTTTTCCCCGAGCATTATCAACCGGGAGTAAGAGGAGCAGTCAACTTGCGGCGCCAGAAATTGGCTTTAAAAAATGTTAATAAAGTTATTACCGACTCACAGGCTTCGGCTCAAGATATTCAAAAATATTTAAAAGTAGCTCAAAACAAGATTGAAGTAGTGCATTTGGCAGGAAACCCAAAAATCAAGCAGCAGCCGCAGCAGAAAATAGAAAAAGTTCGCAGAAAATACGGTTTGCCAAAAAACTATTTGTTGTATGTGGGAGATATTAATTACAATAAAAATATTCCACAATTGATTAAGGCTTTAAAGTTTTTACCGGCTAGGATTAGTTTAGTTTTATTAGGTGCAAATTTTAAAGAGCAGGATATTGTTGAGTGGCAATGGATCGAAACTCAAATTGCAATGAGTGATGTGGCAGGCCGGGTTGAGTTTGTGACTGAGGTGGAAAAAGGTGATGATCAAACTTTAGGTTCCATTTATAGCGGCGCGGTTTGCTATGTTCAACCTTCCTTGTATGAAGGCTTTGGGCTGCCTGTTTTAGAAGCAATGCAATGTCAAATTCCAGTAATCGCTGCTGAAAATTCTTCATTAATAGAAGTTTGCGGCGGGCATGCTGCAATGGTTGAGCCAACAGCCGCAGCTATAGCCGAAGCAGTCAAACAAGTTTTAGCTTGGTCAGATAAAGAGAAAGAAGAGGTGCTTGAACAGGCTTTGCAATGGGCTAGTTCTTTTAGTTGGAAAAAAACAGCCGCCGAAACAGCTGAGGTTTATCAAGAAATATTAGAGTAGTATTTTGGAGAAATGCCCAAATCAAAAAATGTTTACAAAATTATAGTATTGTTTTTAGCTTGGAATTTATTGCTGCTGGGGTTAAGCCGGTTGGCAGGGCAATGGCTGCCTTATGATCCCAGTTTTCCTTACGCCAATGAAATACTCAAAACAACCCAACTGCCACAGTGGCTGTACAGCCGTGCCAATTTTGACGGGGTCCATTACTTAACCATTACACGAGATGGTTATCAAGCCGCTGATTTAATCCAAGCCTTTTTTCCGGCTTATCCTTTACTGATGCGCTGGCTGGGATTTTTGCTAGGCGCGAATTTGAACAGTTATTTAATCAGCGGAGTCATAATTAGTAATTTAAGTTTGCTGGGTGTGCTGCTAGTTGCTTATAAATTAGCTGTTAAAGTGTTTAATCACAAAACAGCTCTTAATTTTTTATTAGTTTTGCTGCTTTTTCCCACCTCTTTTTATTTTGGAGCAGTTTATAGTGAGTCTTTGTTTTTGCTGCTTATTTTGTTGAGTGCTTGGTACTGGGAATTTGAAAAAAACACGATTTCGAGCCTTTTAAGTGGCTTGTCCTCTGGCGTGAGGTTGGTGGGAGCTGCTTTAGGATTAGGGTATTTACTCGAGTTAGTGGCAGAATCTCAGCTTTTTAAAAAATCCAATAGCAATTGGCAAAGCAAAATTAAAAATTTTTATTTAGAAAATAAAGGCAAACTATTTAGTTTGCTGCTTAGTTTGAGCGGCTTGCTAGTTTTTATGCTTTTCTTGCAGCTGCAGTTTGATGACCCGCTTTATTTTTTTAATGTGCAGTCTGCTTTTGGAGCCGGCCGCCAAACAAAAATTATTTTACTGCCGCAAGTTTTTTATCGCTCAATTAAAATTTTATTGACAGCTCGACCATTCAATTGGAAATATTTTAGTTATGCGCAGGATTTTATTTTATCTGTGGCAGTCGGTATTGGAATTATTGGAGCGTGGAAACACAAAAAAGTTAGATTGGCTTATGTTGTGTTTGCCTTAATCGCTTATTTACTGCCAACTTTAACCGGTAATTTATCCAGCATGCCGCGTTATGTTTTAGTGTTATGGCCTGTTCATTTATGGTGGGCTGCTTATATTTCTGATAAACCAAAACTGCGAATTGCTTATTTGGCGTTCAGTTCAATTTTATTATTTATTAATTTTAGTTTGTTTGTGCAGGGCCGTTGGGTGGCTTGATATATAATCAGTTAAGCAACTTATTTAGAAAGGTATTTATGAAAATTTTAGTTACCGGCGGAGCAGGTTTTATTGCTTCGCATGTAGTTGATTTATATGTTGAGAATG
>CAZSQY010000030.1:0-8463 GCA_964609285.1 uncultured Pseudomonadales bacterium | reverse complement strand
AATAGACAAAAGATTAGAATAAACCTTAAAACCATATACATTAACAAGCAAGAAACTTTATTGTTTAATTAGTCTTTAGGGGGATTCCCCCTAGTTTGATCTTGCGAAGCAAGATCAAAGGGGAGCAGGCTTTGTCTCCAACAGGAGACAAAACGCTGAGGGGCTTGCCCCTCAGAAATGAGCTCAAATGTGATACAAATTTGCGAATTTATTTGTCTGGTTGCTTCGTACTTTTTTCCTTTAAATAAAAAAAGTGATTATTTGGTTTATAATAAACTAGTCTAGATATGTCTGATCTTAATCAATCTCAAACTCAATCTGCTGCTGCGCCCTCAACGCACGAGCTGTCTGATTTAATGAAAGATTATCTGCGGGAATATAAGCAGGGTATTGCCTATGAGCAAGGAGCTGTTGTTTCTCCAATTGAGGTAGATGAGCTGGCTTCAAAGCTGGCTAGATTGTACGAAAAAGTGAGACGTATCATTGATTGGAAGGAAGAAAATTTAGTGCGCCGTACCGCTATTGAGCGCATTTTAAAGCGCACTTTGCTCTCCGAGCTATCAGGTATAGGTTCTAATAGCTTAGATCCAGATAAAATTGCTGAGCCCCTGGTAATGGAAATGATTCGGAGTGGCTATTTTTCCAATGGCCGGGTTTCAAAAAACAAAATTCCTTTGGCTAAAGAAAGTTTGGCTAAATATATTTATATTCTTAATCAGTCTCCTGTTACTCAAAAAATGGCGGGCCTTAATATTAAAGAAAAGATCAATTTTTACAATTGGATTTTAGAAATTGCTGCTTGTGAAATCGAAGAAATTTTAGAGCCGGCTTTTAAAGAAAATGCCTTGATGACTTTTATGACTTCAACCCTTTACGAAAGGCTGAAGGTTAAGCCAAAAGGGGCGATGACTGATGAAGAAATTTTGGTTCAAACATACATTGCTGTACATAGATCTTTGTTTTCACTTGATTCACCAATCATAATTTATAATTTAATTAAATATTATTATCCACGCTGGTTTGAAAATGACCAAGATTTTATCTCGGAATTTACTCAAAATATTGAGCAAATTAAACAGCGTCTGGAAGCTGATTTAGACTATCCAAGAGGAAAGGAATTTTTCAAAGTTTGCGACCGTTATGATGCAGCTTTTTTAATCATTGGCGATGTATTGAAGGAAATTGAACAAGAACCAGAGAAAATAGAAGAAAAATTAAGAAATAAGTCAAGTTTATTTGAATTAATTGAACAAGTTTATACTAGGCGTCTAGGCACTTTAAAACAAAGATTATATCGTTCTGCCATTTATTCCACACTGTCAATTTTTGTGGCTGGTATTGTGAGTTTTATTGTTTTTGAAGGCCCGGTAGCAGAATTGATTGGGGATGGTTTTAGCTGGTTTGCTTTGTTAATTGATTTGGGCGTCCCATCTGCTTTGATGTTTTTGTTAGTGATTACTATTAAAGGCCCTGGTTCAGATAATTTAAAAAGAGTTAAGGCAGAAATTCAAAAATTAGTTTATCAGCTGGATGGTCAAGAAGTTTATGAAATTAATTTTGAAAGAAAATCTAGTTGGTTTATCCACGCCTTTTTTAGTCTACTAAGTCTTCTTGGCGGTGCTATTGGCGCTTATGCAGTTTATATGATTTTTAAAATTGCCGGCGTGCCATGGACTTCTATTTATGTTGATACAATTAATGTAGCGATGGTAGTTTTTGCAGCCATGGTAATTCGCCACAAAGCTCAAGAGCTAACTATTCAAGATAGCGGCGGTATTTTAACTATGATGCTTGACTTCTTTTATTTACCTTTAGCAAAGTTAGGTCAATGGTTTTCCGAAAAATGGAAAGAGTATAATATTGTTAGTGTCTTTTTCTCCGCTTTGATTGATGCTCCTTTTTCTATGGTGGTAAGCTTAATAGAAGATTGGCGTGCTTTTTTGCGAGATCGTCGTTCAGAAATTCATTAAAAAATAATAAAAATAATAAAATTTAGTTTTTAAGAAAGGTTTTATGAGTAATCACAAGCTTCAACTAACTCCTTTAGGGGGGATGGGAGAAGTTACCCAAAACATGTATGTCTATGAGTACGGCGATGAGATTTTGATTGTTGATTGTGGGATTGGTTTTCCTGATCAATACATGCCTGGGGCAGACATTATTATTCCTGATATTAGTTATTTATTGGAAAGATTAAACAAGGGAAAAAAGATTGTGGGCATGATTTTAAGCCATGGCCACGATGATCATACTGCTGCTTTGCCCTATCTTTTACCAGAGTTACCCGACTTTCCTATTTATGGCTCTCCTTTAACAGCCGGTTTTGCCCAGGAGCGAATTGCTTCTTTTGAGGGCGTGCAGGCGAAAAAAATTCATAGAAAAATTCAAACAACACACGACAGAGAAACTTATAAACTAGGTGAACATTTTGCTTTTACTCCCCTGGCGGTAACTCATTCTGTGCCTGACTCAAAACATTTGTTAATTCAGACACCTGAAGGCACAATTTATCACGGCTCTGATTTTAAATTAGACCCTAATCCAATAGATGGGGTTTTGACTGATCTGGAAATGATTACTAAAGCTGGTAATGAGGGAGTATTATTAATGCTGCTTGATTGTCTGCGAGTTGAGCGTTCGCGCTGGAGCAAATCAGAATCGACCACCGGCCCGGCCATTGAACAACAAATTCATGGAGTTAAAGGTAAGTTTGTTGTGACTTTAATGAGTTCTCATATTCACCGTATTCAGCAAGTGGTTGATATTGCGGTCAAAAATAAACGCAAGGTAGTTTTTGTTGGCCGCAGTGTGGAGCAAAACGTTAAAATTGCTACGCAACTGGGTTTGTTAAACATTCCTTCTGGTGTGCGGATTAACAAGAAGAATATTAATGATTACCGTGATGACCAGTTAGTCGTGATCATTGCTGGCAGTCAGGGTCAAGAGGGTTCTTCTTTGGTCAGAGCAGTTTATGGCGATCACCGCATCGTACAGATTGGTCCGGCTGATAAAGTTATTTTTTCAGCTGATGCTATCCCCGGCAACGAGGTACCTTATTATCGGGCTATAGATGAACTAAGTCGTAATCATATTGAAGTTGTTTATCCGGAAATTACCCCAGATATTCATCATACCGGCCATGCCAGTGCTGCTGAGCAGCAGGAGCTAGTTTCTTTAGTAAAACCTAGTTTTGTGATGCCGATTGGTGGGGCTGACCGCCATAGAGAATTATTTCGCAAACGAGTAGCACATAAATTGGGCTACTCTGATCATCAAGTGCTTTTACCAGCTACGGGAGAAGTAATTGCTTTTGAGAATAATAACTGGAGTGTAGAGCAAAAAGTATCTTTAAACCCATTAATCGTAGATGGATTGGGTGTAGGAGATGTCGGTCCGATTGTATTCTCCGACCGCCGGGCTTTGTCTGAAGCAGGAATTGTGGTGGTGGTAATTCCGCGCAAGAAAGGTAAATTTTCGCTAGATAAAATTGAAGTAATTTCGCGCGGCTTTGTTTTTATGAAGGAAGCAGATGAACTAGTTGATTTTATTCAAGATACTTCAGCTGACATTATTGAAAAGAATAAAAAATTAAAAGATTATGATCTTAAGCGTAAGCTTGAGTCTCAGTTGAGCCGGGAGGTTTATAAAACCATCCGCCGTGAACCTGTGGTTTTACCGGTTATTCTGGATTCTTAAGCACTGGCAGGTCATAATAGATTTAGGTAAACTTACTAAGCACTTTTAGCCCATGGGACGACGTAAAAAGAAAAAACCGATTAAACTTAAGATTGAAACTGACACCTTGCACTCAATTTCTGCAGTGATCTCGATGTTATTGGGTTTATTAATCATGGTTTCTTTTTCTGGACAAGGTGAGATTTTACAGTATGTGAATACCTTTCTCAGCACTGAGCTGGGTTTATCCATGTTATTTTTGCCTTTTATTTTTATTTCTTCTGGCTTGGTGATGCTGAGAGCAAAATGGGAATGGGCTAAGCCCAATGTTTTGTTAGGAGCTTTAATTCTTATGATGGCTTCGATAATTGGTTTTAAAACTGGTGAAATTGGAAGCCAGACATATTTTAATTTATCCCGCTTACTGACTCCTTTGGGCACTTACATCACAGCCGGCAGTTTAATGGTGATTGGTACTCTGGTAGTAATGCAATCTTCTTTGGTAGATTTCTTGGAAAGTTTAAAAAAATGGTACGAACAAAGGAAAGAGGCCAAGTTAAACAAAGATGTAGATAAACTTAAGGAAGGTCAATTAAAGGATAAAAAAAATGGCTTGTTTATTCCTAAAATCCGCCTGGGAGCTAAAAAGGATAAACAGTTAAAAGTTAATCAAACTAAGTTAGAAGAAGTTGGGATTGGAGATGATAAGACCGGGACTGCTGTAGCTGAAGGCAAAATTACAGATCAGGCAGCAACTGACAAGGCTGATGAAAGCGGTTTAAGCGCTGACGGTACTCTCACGCCAAGCAATATGCCATTAGTCTGGGAATATCCTCCCCTATCACTTTTGTCTGATCAAAAGGGCGGTGAGGCTGATCGGGGAGATGTAAATGAAAATGCCGATATTATTGAAGCCACTTTAGAATCGTTCGGAATTCAGGCTGAAGTCAAAGAGGTTAATTATGGTCCGTCTGTAACACAGTATGCTTTACAGGTAACCAGGGGAACAAAATTATCCAGAATTACTAGTTTATCAACTGATTTGGCCATGGCTTTGGCGGCGCCAACAGGGCAAATTAGAATTGAAGCTCCAATTGCAGGCCGTTCTTTAGTTGGGATTGAGGTTCCAAATCGTTCTCCAGAATATGTGACTTTAAGGACAATTTTAGGCTCATCTAAGCTTAAAAATCATCCTTCCAAGTTAGCAGTTGGCTTAGGCATCGATGTTTCTGGCAAACCAGTCATAGCAGATATTCAATCTATGCCGCACCTTTTAATCGCCGGAGCCACTGGTTCTGGTAAATCGGTTTGTATTAATACCTTTTTAAGTTCTTTGTTATTTCGTGCTTCTCCTTCTGAACTGCGCTTGATTCTAGTTGATCCCAAGCGCGTAGAACTAACTCAATACAATGGTATCCCTCATTTACTAACGCCAGTCATTGTGGAGCCAAAAAAAGTGGTTTCAGCCTTAAAATGGGCTGTCAGCTTAATGGATAAGCGTTATAAACAGTTGTCAGAAGTGGGAGTGAAAGATATTAATGGCTACAATGAGCTGGCTGGATTAGCTGCTATGCCGCATTTGGTAATTGTAGTCGATGAAATGGCGGATGTGATGTTATTTGCACCCGGTGAAGTCGAAGAAACCATTACCCGGATCGCTCAGATGGCCCGCGCGGTTGGCATTCATTTAGTTTTATCTACTCAGCGGCCTTCGGTTGATGTCATTACTGGTCTGATTAAGGCCAACATTCCTGCCAGGATTGCTTTTAATGTTTCGTCTATGACTGACTCGCGAGTGATTTTAGATTCGCCGGGGGCGGAGAAACTGCTGGGCAAAGGTGATATGCTGTTCCTGCCTCCTGATAAATCCAAGCCGCTGCGTGTTCAGGGTACGTTTGTTTCTCCGCGTGAAACCCAAGCTTTAATTGATTATCTTAAGACACATAGTCAAAAGCCCCAATATGAAGAAGAGATTACCACTAAGTTTAAAGCTAAGGCTGACAGTGTTGGTTTAGACGCGACTGAAGAACGAGACGAGTTGTTTGATGATGCGGTCCGTGTGTTTTCCCGCAGAGGCAAAGCCTCAGCTTCATTGTTGCAGAGAAGGCTAAGCATTGGTTATAACCGGGCAGCTCGGATTTTAGATCAACTGTTTGAAGCTGGTTTAATTGGTCCTCATGAAGGTAGTAAGGCTAGACAAGTGAAAGAGACAGAACTCCAGGCTTATTTAGCTAAGTTAGATGGTCAGCAGCAACAATAGATTAATGACGCTTACTTTTTTGGCCACCATTATTCCCGGATTTTTTTTCGCCAAATTATTGTCAGGCAAAGGAACAGGTCAACCGGCCAGGTTCGGTTCATTGCGATTTAGAATTAAAACTTATACGATTCATGTTCACCATTGGTTTTGGGCGTTGGGTTTAATAGGCCTATTGCGTCTAATTCAATTTAATTACAGTTTTGTTTATGGTTTGTTGTCGGGGGTGGCTGCACAAGGTTTAACTTATACTGATTTTTATAAGCTGATTTATAAAAATCGATCCAATCCAGACTGAGAATTTTCAGTTAACAAACTACTTCATTTGTTGGAAAGCCTGCAACTGTTCTAAATTTCCAATATCGATAAAGTCCTGATGGCTGAGGTAGGCTTGAATTGGCAGATTGTTTTCTAAAAGCCAAGGAATAATGTTGCCGGGAGAGTCTAAGCTGTGCCCGGTTTGTTGATATTTTTTGAGCAGCTTTAGAGCTTTGGGTGTAAAAAGATAAAAAGGCAGCGCTGCCCAGTTAGATTTAGGCTCAGTCGGTTTTTCTTCAAAATCAATGATCTGGTTTTTTTTGTTAAGCTGAGCGCAGCCGGAGCGATTTGCAATTGTCTTTTTGGGTAGTTTAACGACAGTGGTGTAAAAAACTTCTGGGCCATGTTGTTGGCGCAGTTTAATTAAGTGGGGAATGATTTGATTGGGGTTGCGATCGCTGGGTAAAACTAAAAGATCATTTTGCCACCAATTAAGTTTGTTTAGACTAAAAATTAGATCCCCCAAAGAACCCAAGCGGTTTTCCGGTTTTGTAGTACCGTCGTTTAAAATTTTAACGTTAAGTTTAGGATAGTTTTGTTGAATATACTGCTGATACTGATCAAAAAAGCGTTGGTTAGACACTAGGGCAATCTGCTGAATTTCCGGCTGTTTTTCTAGCTGAGCCAACATCATGTCAGTGATGGAAAGATTGCTGGCATTTTTAAACAAGCCTTTGGGAGTTTTTTCACCAATTTTTTTAAGTCGAGTGCCGTAGCCGGCAGCTAAGAGTAGGGCATTTACTTGGAAGGAAGATTCTGACATAACCCAAATTGTAGCACAATACTTTTCAGATTTATTTATATTGTGTTGAGATAATGGGTGTGGAGATGGGGGGTTATGAACCCCCGTCCGTCAGCTAACTAAATAACAACTTCTACAGACATAGTTTGTTTTTGCTCAAAGCAGAATCAGTTAACAAACAAACTGTGTTTCTGCCGCCATGCTTTAGACTTAAACTTAAACGGAGCATGAGCCGTTAAGCCGTCACACTGACTGGTTTGTCACCTACTAGCTCTCGCCAGTGAAAAGAAACTGGTAGATGCCGGATTACGCGAAAGCGTAAGCTGGAGTTGCGACAGGCGCAAAGAGACTTTTAACAGTATCTTTGGCTGAAGCAACTAGACTGCGAATTGAATTTGCAGTTATGTTTTGATCCTGTTTTCTACCACAAGGGTAGGCCTAAGGGCACATCTTTTGATCAAAGATGGTCTGCTGTTGTTAAAGAGCTGCTGCGTCTAAGCAATACATCCCCGAGGCTCGCAATATTATTTGCTCTCCTCAAGCGAAGCTGCGCTTCGAAGTCGGGTCGCAAATATATTGCTTTCTGCATATTATGGTTAATATTATAAGATATTTTTGCATTTGTGGATAGGTTGTTTTTAGTCTGGTAGAAGCTTTTAACTTCTGGCTACAGCCAAAACGCTGACGGTTTGAGTTCCGGCTTGTTTTAAAACCTGAGCACATTGGCTAACAGTAGCTCCGGTGCTGACAACATCGTCGATTAATAAAATATGCTTGTTAGTCAGATCAATGTTAGGGTTTTTTAGTTCAAAAACTTGACTTAGGTTTTTCAAGCGTTCACCCGGTGTTCTAAGACTAGCTTGTCGAGCCGTAGCTTTAATTTTTTGTAAAATAGGCAAAGTTTTAATATCCAGCAATTGTGCCACATGATTAGAAATTAACTGCGTTTGATTAAAACCGCGGTTGCTCCGTCGTAATTTAGAACTGGGGACAAAACAAATTAAATCAAATTGAGGCAAATCCAAATGCCAATAAATTAATTCGGCCAAAAGCTTGGCCGCTGATTTTACGCGTTGATATTTTAGAATATGAATTAAATTTTTGATTGGTGGTTGGTAATAGGCTAAAACATATACGGCATCTATGTCCTGCGGCACTTGCAATTGCTGGGGCTGGAGAGAAGGATAGTACTGAATAAGTCGATAGCAGCGCTCACATAGTAGGCTGCCGTGTTGATGACACAAGACGCATTCTGAAGGAAACAACAAATTGAGTAGAAGTTTGAACCCCAGCATCTAATTTACCTTAATTGATAAAACTGACATTAAGCCTATAGCTAACTTGGCTGGTAATGAAGGCAAGGTAGACTTGGTTAAGTCGATGTAAAAGTTGTAGTATAATTAGTCTTCCAGTAAGCAGGATCCGTAGCTCAGTTGGTTAGAGCGTTCCGTTCACATCGGAGAGGTCAGCT
>CAZSQY010000029.1:2406-9460 GCA_964609285.1 uncultured Pseudomonadales bacterium | reverse complement strand
ACAAAATACTTATTAGTTATTCCCAGTTTTTGAAAAGCTTTGTGTAATTCTGCTGAGTAATCTGCTATTTGATTGGCTCGCCCGCATTGATGCACCACAGTAAATTCTCGAGTCAGGTGCTGTAAATGGTTTTTTACAAAGTTGTTTAAAGCTAAAGCACCTTGGTTGCCGCCCAATATTAACAGCAAAGGTTGATCATTTGAAAACTCTTTAAGCCAATTTGGGTTTCGACCTGCTTTTTGCAAAATTATTTCCCGAAGAGGCGTGCCTGTTCGAATCGTCGGTTTGTTTAATTGAGATAAATCAAAATTAATTAAATCGGAATAAGTATAAGCTACCCGATTGGATAGTTTAAAAAGAATTTTATTGGCCAAACCTACTACTCGAGTACCTTCATGAGTTAGAACTGGTATTCGTTTAAAACGGCAAGCTAAAGCCAAAGGCACAGCTAGATAACCACCAAAAGACATCAAAACATCTGGTTTTTGCTTTTGAATAATTTTTAGTGCCCTAAAAAAACTTGCAATAAATCCAATAGATTTATAAATCAGACTCAACAGATTTTCTTTGCCCAGTTTTACAGCCTTAAAAGGAATAAATTGAATTCCGCGTTTTTCAACTTCTTCAGCCTCAACAGCTTTTTGCTGTAATTTGGGTTGGCTATAAATACGTCCTACAAACACCACCTGATCTTGACTTTGGTGTACATTAAGCCAATCAATTAAACCTAAAGCTGGAGTCAAGTGACCTCCGGGTATTAAAATTTTCATAAAATTATTTTTATTCTAAAGGACTTCATTCAGATAATAAATCGGGCTGCGTATTTAACTTATTTTACTACTACTGTTATTTTTGAGAACGGTAGCTTTTAACTAAAATTCCGTTTGCTAAAAGCATACTCACTAAAGACGATCCTCCATAAGAAAAGAAGGGTAGAGGTAATCCTGTTAAGGGCACTAAAACCACAATTGCAGCTAAATTGAGCAGAGTCTGACCAGCTATCCACAACAATAAACCAATGCTAAACAGTTGAGCAAATGAGCCTTCTGATAAATGCTGGCTAATCCGAAAAATTGAAAAAAAATAAATAAAATATAAACCCAAAATTATTAAAGACCCAACAAAGCCAATTTCTTCAGCCACAATTGCAAAAATTGAATCACTACTGGCCTCGGGGATATAAGCATACTTCTGCTGAGAATTGCCCAAACCCTGACCAAACCAGCCGCCACTGCCTAAAGCTAAAGTAATTTGTCGTACCTGAAAACTAGCCCCTAAAGGATCAATTTCAGGATTAAAAAAAGTTTTAATACGCTTAAGCCTGTAGGGAGAAACAGCAATGGCCAAACTTAGCAACAAAACAGTTGCAATAGCTGCCGGCAGTATTTGTTTTAAATTACCTCCGGCTATAAAAAACATGCCGCCGGCGATCATTAGAAGTACCAATAAAGAACCCATATCCGGTTGAATAAGCAAAAGCGTTCCGGGTAAAATCGTTAAAAACAAAAAAGGCAAAATTCTCTGATGTTGGCTGAGCCAAGCAGCAAAAAATGTTAAAAGACCCAACTTAAATAACTCAACCGGTTGAAACTGAACTGATCCCAATAGTAGCCAACGCCGAGCGCCATTTAACTCTAATCCTAGACCGGGAATTAAGGTAGCTAGAAGTAATATTAGGCCTAAAAAATAAAGCACAGGACCGAATTTCTGCCAAAATTTAGGAGATATAAATTGAGCTCCTATAAAACCTCCTAGCCCTACTGCCAACCAAATAGCCTGTCGTTTTAAAAAATGATATTGATGGCCATAAACAGCAAAACTTTCTGCAGTTGAGGCTTCAAATACAAAAAATAAACCAATTAAGCACAAGAGTGTCACAGAAATCAAAAGACTTGCCTGCAAAGATTTGGGCAGTTTTTTACTCATAAATAATTCTGATTATAGATATCTAAATAACTGCAAGCCAGACCCCAAACAAAGTTAGCATAATCTGCACCAACCAAGCTCTTTGAACAATTTTAGGTTCTTCCCAACCATGAGCCTGAAGTGTGAGATGCAAAGGAGCTGCGGGCAATAATTTTTTACCTTTAAAACGTTTGTACAATAATTGCAAAAGGGAACTGGCTGCCTCAAGAACAAAAATAAAACCAATAATCACCAAAGCTACTACCTTGCCCAAAAGCAACCCCACTACTGCCAGGGTAGCTCCGAAAGCTAAAGCACCCACGTCACCCAGCATAATTCGGGCTGGATAAACATTGAAATATAAAAATGAGACTAAAGATCCAATCCATAAAGCTAAAAACACTGACAAAGTTACATCTAGAATTGAGGCTGACAACAACCACAAACCAAAGAGTGAAATCATTAGTACTCCACTAGCCAAGCCATCTAGCCCATCAGTAAAATTGACTGCATTAGCAAAAGCTGTAATCACAAAGCTAGCAAAAGGAATATAAAACCAGCCCATCTCAAATGTGCCAATAAAAGGAATGTGTAAAAACGAAATCCCTAAATTATTATAAAGCATAAAAGAAATAATGACTGACAAAAGAACTTGTAATAAAAGCTTGTATTTCATTCTCAAACCAAAAAAACCAGAATGTTCAAATCCGAAAAACTTCTTGATATCATCGTATAAACCAAGAATCGAAAATGAGAGAAAAGTAAAGAAAATTACATTCACCTCAGCTTGATAATTGGTATAAACGCTCGTCAATTGAATTCCCAAAATATTTAACAGCGGGATAATCAGGGCAAAGATAAACGAAACTACCAATATAATTAACAAACCTCCGCCGATTGGAGTGCCTTCTTTGCAGCAATGGAAACGATTAAAAATTGGCGTTTTTTCACCAAAAACATCTTTAGTATCAGCCTGTTTTTTACGCTGAAAACGCAAAGCGTAAAGCATATTAATGAAAGGCACAATAGCAATACTGGTAATGATAAAAGAAAACAACAATAATCCTAAAAATAAAACTAAATGATGCATATTTTTACGTAGGCAATAATTGCGAATGCAGCAGCAGATCGCTTTTACCTATTTCCTTTGAATTTTAGCTCCTAATGATCTTAATTTATGATCTATTTTTTCGTATCCGCGGTCAATTTGATGAATATTGGCAAGGGTAGTGGTACCAACCCCACTGATAGCAGCCAACAAAATGGTGGCTCCGGCACGCAAATCATGTACCTCAAACTCTCCACCTTTAAACTTGGTGGGACCATTAATTTCAATAGCATGAATATCAGATTCACGGCTGTCTGCCCAATTAAAATTATAAATTTTTTCTGGATGATCAACCTCGATTTCTACCGGTTTGATGTCGGCACCCATTTGCTTGAGTTGTTTTACATATTGAAAGCGGTTTTGCATTACTGTTTCGTGAATAACACTTCTGCCGTGTGCATGCGCAATAAGAGTGGCCCATAAAGGCTGCCAATCCGTCATAAAGCCCGGATGAATCTCGGTTTTAACATCAGTCGCTCTTAATGGTTGATGAAAATAAAAACGAATGCCATAGTCACCAATTTCATATCCGGCTCCTACTTCTTCCAATTTATCTAAAAAGGCCGTTAGATCTTGATGTCGGGCATTCTCAATCACAATATCTCCTTTAGTGGCAATAGCACCGCAGGCATAAGACACCGCTTCGTTGCGATCAGGCATAACTTTATGAATCGCACCGTGCAAATCTTTTACACCCTCAATTTCAATTACTCGAAACGAACGGCGACGAATCCTGGCTCCCATCTTATTTAAAAAACTAATCAAATCATCTATCTCGGGCTCTTGAGCTGCATTTTCTAAAATAGTGGTGCCAGCAGCCATTGCAGCTGCCATAATCAATGTTTCTGTACCGGTGTGAGTATTCTTTTTAAACCGATAAGTGGTGCCACTTAAATGTTCTGCTTTTAATTCTAAAAAATCATTTTTATGCGTCCACTTGACTCCAAGTTGTTCCAAACCCTTGAGGTGTCGTCCAAGCGGCCGCTTACCAATTTTGTCACCGCCCGGCAAGGGGACACGAGCGTGGCCAAATTTTGCAAGCAGGGGACCGATAAATAAAGTCGAGGCTCTTGAGGCTTGACCATGCCGTCCATCGACCACAGATTGTTCAATCTTGGAAGGATCAATAAAAACCGTTTTAGGGCCTGCTGACCAAACTCTGCCCCCAAGTTCTTTGATGATTTGACTAACGCGATCAACGTCTTCTATTTCGGGCAAGTTCAAAAGTCTGGACTTAGACCCAGCCATAATCGAGGCTATCATTAGTTTATAGGCAGCATTTTTAGCCCCTCCAAGACGCACCACGCCGGTCAAAGGCGTTCCTCCCTCCACAATCAATTTTTGAGAATTATTCGATTTATCAGACATATTTGTTAAAAGTTGATTAATTGCTTAATGCAGCTTTAAAGCTATTATTGTTTAATTAAAATCTCAGAAACTTTAGATGTAATTATTAATTATAAGCCTGACCGAAAAAAATGCCCATAAACTTTCATTCTAGCCAGAAAACCTCCTCTTGAAGCTCAACATTAAATTCCTGCTTGACTTGACTTTTAATTTGCTCAATTAAAGCCAAAACATCTTGAGCCGTAGCATTACCCTCATTCACAATAAAAGCCGCATGCTTTTTGCTAACTTTAGCTCCTCCTTGTTTCAAACCCTTCAAGCCTGCTTTGTCAATTAAAAAACCGGCTGAAACATGCTCTGCATCCTTAAATTGCGGAAATTGTTTTTTTAAATCATCGTTATTGGGTATATTTTGAAAAATGCATCCGCTGCTCGGCATCCCTAGAGGCTGAGTTCGGATACGATAAAGGGTAGCCTCTTTGATTTTCTCTTTAGAAGTAGTTTTGTCACCGTGTTTAAGATTAAATTGCACTCTTAATATAACCTCCCCGCTGGTTTGAAAGCGTGAATTATCATAGTCAAAATTACATTCATCTTGAGACAACCATATAACGTCACCTGACTGATCCAGAACTTCAACCTGATGAATATAATCGCCAATATAATCGTTTTTAAAATGAGCATTATTAAATACAGCGCCTCCTAAACGTCCCGGCACACCCAGAAATGGCTCAAGACCTACCAATCCTTGTTCAACCGCCTCGCTCACCAATGTTGAGGTGCGGATGCCGCTCTCAGCTTGCAGCATAGTTTTCTTCTGAGTTTCTTCTAAAACCTCAACCTGTTGATGGCGAGTTAAAATTACTAATCCTGCTACACCCTGATCAGAGACAATCACGTTGCTGGCTCCTCCCAAAATAGTAAAGCGCAGATCATGTTGTTGACAATATTGGAGCAAATTGATGAGTAAATTGAGCTCTTCAACTTTAACCAATAATTCAGCAGGTCCGCCCAGTTTAAAATAGGTGATGCGAGACAGTTTAAAATTAGCTTTAAATTTAAGGTCTGGAAAATGGTGCTTTAGCCGTTGAAGATCTTGCTCTGTGATTAAAGCCATATTAAGTAAGAAAGTGTCTGACTAAGTAGCTATCCGCTATTTTAATAATTAACGTGTTCAATAAAACCCATAGTTTCAGGGGGCCAATAACGGAAAAAGGCTTTACCTACTATCATCGAAACATCGATAGGACCCCAAGCTCGAGAGTCACTTGAATAATCGCGATTATCACCCACCACAAAATATTCAGCATCTCCTAATTTTATTTCCTGATCCTGTAAATATTGACCTGTTTTTGTGCGTCTCTCATTTGATAAATATGGCTCCTCTAAGGGTTGACTATTAATATAAAAATCGCCATTAATAATTTGAACTGTTTCATTAGGCATGCCTATTATGCGCTTAATAAAATCACAGCCGCTTCCTTGAGGACAGTGTGCGCTAGCAGGAGCATGAAAAACAATCACATCCCCGCGCTTTGGTTCGCCTAAACGATAACTAATTTTATCAGTTAAAACATAGTCGCCATGCTGAAAATTAGGAACCATAGACTGCCCATTTACCTGATGTGGCTGCATCAAAAATAAATAGACTATTAAAAAAATTGAAAGTGCTATCACCAGTGTTTCGAAAATATCAAGAAAAAAACCGCCGATTGTTTTAAGAATTTGTTGCATTTTAATTATTTTATTTTAACAAAAGATACAAATTCTATCTTACAATAGTTGTTTAAGAGCTGCCAGTGCGGTCGCCCGGCTCATTTGCATATCTATTTTGAAATACGACCAAAGGTTGCCTTGTGGTTACCAGACTGACTCACTTATAATAACCAACATGGGTTACACCAAAAAAGTCATTAGTGGTTTCTCGCTAGAGTCAGGGCTAAAACTGGCAACTTATGCTTTAACTGTTATCAAAATTTATTTCTTGGCTCGCATACTTGATCCGGCTGACTTTGGTTTATTTTCTTTAACTGCTATTGCACTTGGTTTAAGTGAGGCCCTAACTCAAACCGGGGTTAACCTCACTATTATCCAATCTAAGCATTCTGTGAAATACTTTTTAGATACAGCTTGGGTTATTTCAATTTTGCGCGGATTTTTAATCGGCATCATCATGATCTTAATGGGCTTTGGCCTATCAAAATATTTTGCTAATCCACAATTATTATTATTAACCTCCGTAGCAGCACTGATTCCCGTCATCAAGGGTTTTATCAATCCTTATATCGTTGTTTTGCATAAACAAATGCTTTATACACAGGACGTGCTACTAAGATTTGCCATTATGGCCATCGAGATTATTTCAGCCATACTGTTAGGCTTGTGGCTTCAATCGGCCTTTGCTTTAGCCGTGGCCATGATTTTTTCAGCTTTAGTAGAGCTATTTTCTTCATTTCTTTTCTTTGAACAAAAACCTAGATTTATATATTTAAAATCTCGAGCCAAAATTATTTTTGACAATGCTCGTTGGTTGAGTTTAGGCTCTTTATTGAATTATTTGGTGGAAAACGTTGATGATTTTCTTATCGGTAGTTTAACTAATACCCATGAACTAGGAATTTACCACAACGCTTACAGCATGAGTCACAAAAGCAATTATCAATTAGCTAAATCTGTGCATTATGGCACCATTCC
>CAZSQY010000029.1:0-2306 GCA_964609285.1 uncultured Pseudomonadales bacterium | reverse complement strand
CATTTGTTCCTAAATCTTGTTCTGATGGTAGGTCTGATTATGCTGCTGGGTCGCTACCAGGGTTTACAAGGGGCAGTCTGGGGATTACTTTATGCCAGGATGTTGACTGCACCAATTTTAATTTACGGCACTATACATATCTTCCAAAAATGAGCTCAAAACAGAAAACCAACATAAGCATTAACTTCGTCCGCTTATTATTGGTCTTGACCTTTTTTTTAATCAGTTTTGCTCAATTGCAGCGTATTCAGCTTAGCTCGAATATAGCATTTTATTTACATGATTTTTTAGTGGGATTGCTGCTTTTCAGTTTAATTATTAAAACCTACTTCACTCAACAAAAACTTTGGCCGTCAATAACCGAGTTTAAATGGGGGCTATTATTTTTAGCTTGGAGTTTAATAAGCTTAATCATTAATCAATTTTGGTCAGGCTTTCAACTTATTCCTTGGCTTTATTGGATAAGACTCCTAACTTATTTAGGGGTCGGATGGTCGATTGCCACTCACATTCAACTTAATTCGGCTTTTGCTCGTTGGGCCCGGTTAGCAATGTGGGCAGCATTAATAAATTTTGTCTTGATTGGTTTTGCCCAATACCTACTAATTCCTGATTTAAGATTTTTAGCTGAAGCGGGCTGGGATGTGCACTATTTTCGTTTAGCCGGCAGCATGCTTGATCCTAATTTCTTAGGAATGTTGCTGGGAATGGGGCTTATTTTTTTATTACTCAAAGCTCATTTTCTTGACACAAAGAAGCAAGCTTTGTTAGCAGCAGTAGCAACTTTAGCCCTAGCTCTAACTTACTCGCGCAGCAGTTACTTAAGCTTTGGAACTATAATGCTGATCTTACTTGCCAGTCCTCATAAACTAAGATCCAAATCCATACGCACCTTAGTAGCTGCACTTTTAACCTTATTCTTGATTTTAATACCACTTTTACCTAGACCAGGAGGGCTGGGAGTAAAACTAAGCCGCACTGAAACAATCGACAGTAGAGTACAAACCAACCAAACTCTGATAACGAGTTTAAATACAAAAGATTGGGTGATCGGAAGAGGCCTGTTTAGTCCTACAGTAAATCTGAAAGCCGGCGATGGTGAGATCACGCACGCTCATTTTCCAGATAATATTCTGGTTTTTGTTTTATCAGCCACCGGACTGCCCGGATTAATGCTGTTTGTAAAATTTATATGGAAAAAACTTTATAGTATGTATCAAAAAAATTTAGCCAATTTTTTACTGCTGATTGGAATTTTGATACACAGTTTTTTTAATCTTACACTTCTAGAACCAATTAATTTATTAATTTTACTATTAGGATTAAGTTTATAAATCAATCGCGATAACTTACGCTCAACTCATGTTCAGAGCTATTACCAGCAATGTCAACTACTCGTATTTGAATATCATTCTTACCTTGATTCAAACGCAGTCTGTAATCAAATTCCCCTTTTGAATTTGAATAAATTAAATGATCATTAATGTAAACTTTAGAACGTGGCTCTGTTTCTCCTTGAATAGTAATTATTTGATTTTCTTTTAGCTCAAAAGACTCTCCATCCTCAGGAGATTCGATCTTAATTGGCGGATTCTCTGTATCTTTAACAATTTCAAAACTTCTCGTAACTGATTCGTTGCCGGCATCATCAACACTATAAAGCTGAATTTGATTATCACCCTCTTTAAGCTTAGCCTCAACGGTAAATTCACCCTCATTGCTGATTGTTACCTTATCCTGTTGTTGATTATTAACCTTTAAAATTACTTTAGCCTCAGACTCACCATAACCTTCTAACTTAACTTTTGACTCGGCCGTTGCTCGCGGCGGAGCAGCTACAATAGGTGGTTGCGGGGGAATGGTATCGGTTGGAGTTAAACTTGTTTCTTGATCAAGAAAATCAAAAAAGAAACGAACTGCATTGGGTAAAATCAAAAAAATAAAAATAGAGCCGAGAATAATTGAAAATAAAATTAATACTATCGATTGCTTAGTTAACTCTTTTTTCTTTTTTTTAGCTAGTCGTGAAGTAACGCGTTTTGACATAAAGTTTAATTTTTGACTCTGAGATTGTGATTGAGATTCATTATCTTTTAGTATACACCGATTGAGCCAGGAGTGGGATTCGGACCCACGACCTACGGTTTACGATACCGCCGCTCTGACCAACTGAGCTATCCTGGCGATTCGTTTCACCTAAGTTTGTTATTTGCGAAGCAGATTATAGCCTAGATATTTCTGAACTTAAATAAAGAGGCTTCGAGACTAACAAACTTAGGTGAAACTCATTCTCTTTTTGATTGTAA
>CAZSQY010000028.1:0-10268 GCA_964609285.1 uncultured Pseudomonadales bacterium | reverse complement strand
ATCTTTTTTTACATAAAGACAAATACGACGTTTTTTTTACACCCGGTCATTATGCACCGCGACTGTGCGCCGTACCTTATGTTTCAAGCGTCATGGATTTGGCTTATCTACATTTTCCCCAACAGTTTCGCTCTAATGATTTGCTGCAGCTTAAAAACTGGACAGCTTATAGTGTCAAGCATGCGCAAAAAGTGATAGCTATCAGTCAGTTTACGAAACAGGAAACAGCTCATCAGTATAAAAAATCAAAAAAAGATATCGTGGTGGCGTACCCTAGTGCCAGCCTGCCTCAAAACTCGGCTGCTCGAACAGAGGTCGACCGGTTTTTTAACTATCAGGGCATAGAAAATAACTATTTTTTGTTTATCGGTACCATGCAACCGCGAAAAAATTTAGTTAACTTAATTAAGGCTTTTGAAATTTTTTGTCTGGAAGAACAGGAAGAAAATACCCCGGCAGATTTACCGCAGCTTGTCATAGCCGGCAAAATTGGCTGGCTGGCAGAACCAATTTTGGAAGCTGCCTCTCAATCATCAGTGAAAGACAAAATAGTTTTTACCGGTTTTGTGCCGGATAAAATGAAGCAGTCCTTGTACAAACGAGCTCTGGCCACTATTTTAGTCGGTTTATACGAAGGCTTTGGCATTCCGCCTTTAGAGTCAATGCATTTTGGCACTCTGCCTATAGTCAGTAATAACAGTAGTTTGCCGGAAGTAGTCGGAGAAGCTGGTTTGCAAGTTAATCCTCATAAACCGGAGATAATCGCAGAAGCTTTAAGAGAAGCCTGGCTGATGCCGGCCAAAGAAAAAGCTGCTTATAAAAAGAAAATGAGCCAGCAAATTAAAAAATTCAGTTGGGAAAAAACAGGCCAAATCATCTTAGACACATTGCTGCAAGTAGCTAAAAGTGATACAAAATAGTAATAACATGACAACTATTCTTGGGATTGATCCGGGCTATGGCCGTTTGGGGTGGGCTATAGGCAAAAAAAGCGGTGCCGGCTGGGACAAGCTGGAGCTAGGTTGTATTGAAACCTCATCCAACCTGGATATATATGAACGCTATCAGCAGCTAGAAGATAAACTGCAAAAAGTGATAGATAAGTATCAGCCGGACGAAGCCGCCATTGAAACTCTGTTTTTTTCTAATAATCAAAAAACCGCTATGCAGGTGGCTGAATCGCGCGGCATTGTGATTGCTGCCTTAATTAGAAACAAACTAGCCGTTACTCAATACAATCCCATGGAAATTAAAGAAACAGTGACCGGCAATGGCCGGGCAGACAAAAAAGCAGTGGAAAAAATGATTCGCATGGAGTTTAAATTAAGGGACAAGAAAGTGTTGGACGACGCGATCGATGCCTTGGCGGTAGTTTTAACTCACAGTATTCGCAGCCGCAACAACAAATATTACGCATAATCAATAATAATGAAAGCAAACAGACTATGATTGGCTATTTAGAAGGGCAGACTCAAGTTTACAAAGATTTTGTGTTAGTTAAAACTAATGGGGTGGGTTACAAGGTTTTTGCAGGCGACCGCACTTTAGCTCATCTAAAAAAGCGGGAAAACAGCTTGTTTATTTTTACCTATGTCAAAGAGGACCGTCTTGAATTGTATGGCTTTGAAACTCAAGAGCATTTACAGTTATTTGAGTTACTACTAGATGTATCCGGAGTAGGGCCTAAAACTGCTTTAGTTATCGTGGATCGGGATCCTGAGCGGATTGTGCTGGCAGTACAAAACGCGGAAGTTAGTTTTTTTAAAGCCGTACCCAGAATTGGTAAAAAAACTGCCCAAAAAATCATTTTAGATCTTAAGTCTAAATTGGGCAGCTTAAGAGAATTAAGTTTAGGGCCCAGGTCAGATAAAGAGCGCGATGTATATGAAACCTTAACTGCTTTGGGGTATGAGGAAAGTGAAATTGGTGAAATTATTACTGAGCTGAATTTGGAAGAAACAAGTGTGGAGCAGGCGGTTAAACAAGCCCTGAAGCTGCTCGGTTCATAATTCTTGAGCAGATCTGCCTCTAAGTAGTCTTAAAATTTTTCCTGGCAAGCCCGGTTTGCTATCAATCCCAAAGGCTTCTTTTAGTGTTCGTGCGTTTCTACACAGAGAAAGAGTGCTCACGGCTTGACTTTCCTCATCTGTTAAAGTCTGACCCTTCTGCAATTTGTCATAAACCTTTTGTAAATTAATTCTGCGTTCCGTCATATTAAGAATTATATTTGTATAAAACAGGAAATATCTAACAGCTATTTACTGAGTTCTTGTTCCATTTGTTTTACGCGTTCTTCCCACTGCTCACGAGTCCAATCTCTACCTGTTTGGTCGTTAAGACTGTTTAATCCTAAGTTACCTTGTTGTAAAGCTTCTCGAATTCTTTCAATAGCAGCTTGTCTTTGATCAAATTGTTCAAAACTTCTTTCTTTATTCATAATTTTCCTTATCAATTTTTAATTTTTAACAGGATGCATTCTTAAAGTATACTCATCCACCAATATAATCGTTCATTCATATTTCCTCAATATTTTACCACATTGCCCCTGTAATAACACCTGCGCTATACTATGATATGGTTATGCCCGCCTTAAACACAACCCAACCAGCTCGCTCGACCCCGCCAACGAAACACTCTGATTTTAATCATAACGATGAAGCAATCCTTAACTCACTGCGAGCTAAAACTTGGGATGAATTTTTTGGACAAAACTTAGTTAAAAAATCAATTCGAATTGCTATCCAGGCAACTAAAGAAAGAAAAGAACCTCTGGATCATATCTTATTATATGGCCCGCCTGGTTTGGGAAAAACCACTTTGTCACATTTAGTTGCCAAAGAACTAGAAGTAAACATTAAAATTACATCCGGCACGGCTTTGGCTAAAACCGGTGATCTGGCTGCCATTTTAACTAATCTTAAAGACGGTGATGTTTTGTTCATTGATGAAATTCATCGACTCCCCAAGGCAGTAGAAGAGACTCTTTATCCGGTTATGGAAGATTACGCCCTTGATATTGTAATCGGTAAAGGTCCCTCGGCGCGCACTGTGCGCTTAGACTTGCCAAAATTTACTTTAGTCGGGGCTACTACGCGCTACGGTTTGCTGGCCGGTCCTTTTAGAGACCGCTTTGGAATTACTCACCGCTTAAAATTTTATGATCCGCAAGATTTAATCAAAATCATTAATAAGGCAGGTGACCAGCTTCAGGTTAAAATTGAGCCCAGTGCTGCTCAAATTATTGCTCAGAGAGCCCGAGGAACACCACGCATCGCTTTAAAGCTGCTAAAAAGAGTGCGCGATTTTGCCCAAGTCAACGAACACGATTCAATTAGCCAAAATTCAGTCACCAGAGCATTAGACATGCTGGCAATTGATGAGTTGGGTTTAGATCAAAATGAAAGAATCTTACTTTCAAAAATCATTAATAAGCATGAAGGCGGCCCGGTTGGTTTAAAAACTATTTCCGCCACTATCAGCGAAGATCCGGGTACGATTGAAGAGGTTTTGGAGCCTTATCTTTTGCAAATCGGTTTTATTCGCCGCACATCGCAGGGCCGAGTCATTACAAAAAAGGCTTACACCCATCTTGGTTTGTCATATAATAGAGATTGATGATCCAAAACCAATCTTTTTTTTCCAAAATCAAACGACGCTTAACTGCTATTTATCTTGAAGCTGTGACCGGTTTTTTGTGGTGGATTGTTGGCTATTTTCCTTTTCATACTTGCCGCAAGTTTTTTTATCGCTTGTTTGGGATGAAACTGGGTCGCGGTTCGACTATTCATATGATGGGTCGCATTTACGATCCGCGCCACATTGAAATTGGTCAAGACACCCTAATAGGAGAACGCACAACACTAGACGGCCGTCGACAGCTGCCCAACTCCCAAGGCGGCTTGGAAATAGGCAGCCACGTAGATATCGCTTCTGAAGTTATGATCTGGACCAGCGAACACGATTTACAAGACCCCAATATGCATGCCATTGAAGAAAAAGTTATAGTTGAAGACTATGTTTTTATTGGCCCTCGCGCCATTATTTTACCCGGAGTTAAGATTGGAAGAGGGGCCGCGGTTGGTGCCGGAGCAGTGGTGACTAAGGATGTAGAACCGGGAACAATTGTAGGCGGTGTGCCTGCTCAACTCATTGGCCGCAGAGATATTAAACATTATAACTATCGGCTCGGTCGGCCGCGTCTGTTTCAGTAAACATTTTTTACTATGCCAAAAGATCAGCCAGATCTCGTCCTGTCCGTCATTATTGTTTCCTACAATACAGCCGATCTCACTTTGCAGGCCGTAAAATCCTGCATTAAAGACATCAATTCCAGCCAATTACTGACAGATCACTCTGAAATAATAGTGGTAGATAATCATTCAACAGACGACAGCTATAAACAACTGCTTAAACTAAAAAAGGGCTGCTCTTATCTGTCAATTCTGCGCAATGATGAAAACTTAGGTTTTTCTCAAGCTAATAATTTGGGAATTAAGCAGAGCAGAGGGCAATATATTTTATTGTTGAATTCTGACACTAAAGTTCAAGCCGACAGTTTAAGCCAGCTCGTCACCAGTATGGAACATTACCCGGTTAACAGTTCTACGGCCCAACTCAGCTCACATAAAGGAGTTCTTGACCATCTTGGAATCCTAGCCGCCACGCTGCTCAACCCCGACGGCACGCTTCAACCTCAAGGCGGCTCGTTGCCAAGTTTGTTTAGCCTGGCTGTTCACATGTTTTTTTTAGACGACTTACCGATTCTGGGCAAGCTACTACCCACTATCCAAGAAACCGGGCGCGCAGCTCGCTACCTAAATTCAAACCGCACTGAACCGATTCAAAAAGACTGGGTGGGGGGAGCTGCCATGTTGATACGACGCCAATTAATTGAAGAAATTGGCCTACTTGATCCTAACATTTTTATGTATGGTGAAGATCTTGAATATTGTTTACGAGCCAAACACCGACACTGGGACATTGCCATTGATCCCCAGGCTAAAGTTGTTCATTACGGCAGCGCTAGCTCCAGCAGCGAAAACGCCTTGCTGGGTGAGTATAAAACTTTAATTTACATCTGGGCCAAGCACAAACCTGGCTGGCAAATGTATCCGGCTAAAACTTTACTTTTCTTTGGCGCTATCCTGCGCATCATACTTTTTGGTACAATTTTAAAAAATAAAGCTAAGGCTCAGGTTTACAAAAAAGCTTTGACTTTGTTAGATTAAACCTTTACGCCTCTAATTTAGCAACATTATGTCAACTAAAATATCTGAAATTTTATCTTGGCTTGACGATCATATTCTATTGATTTTAACTGGTTTTTTAATTGCTTTTATTCCTTTATATCCAAAGTTGCCTCTTTTCGAAGCCATACCGGGCTACATTGTTCGAGTCCGTTTAGAAGATATTTTTGTACTATTGGCTGCTATTGTTTGGCTCATTCAAGCTTTGCGTCAAAAAATTCGCTGGAGAACAGTTGTTTTTTGGCTGATAGCACTTTATGCAGTCAGTGGCTTGTTGTCAATTTTGTCTGCTATTTTTTTAATCCAAACAGTACCTTTGCAAACAATTCATATAGCTAAAACAGCTTTACACTTTTTCCGCTATATGGAATATTTCACCCTTCTCTTGATTACTTTTTCTGCTATTCGCAGTAAAAAAGATGTGCAAATTCTTTTAAATACTTTTATTTTTACTATGCTGGCTGTGGCTGTTTATGGATATGGTCAGAAATATCACTACTGGCCGGTTTATTCGACCATGAACCGTGAGTTTAGCAAGGGGATGCGGCTCTATCTTACTGAGCACGCCCGGGTTCAGTCAACTTTTGGCGGCCATTATGATCTAGCTGCTTATTTAGTCATACTGCTCAATTTAACTTTAGCCTTGGCCTACAAACACAATCGATTATGGCAAAAAATTTATTACCACGGAGCTCACTTGGTTGGTTTGTGGCTGTTATTAATGACTGCTTCCCGTACTTCATTTATTGCTTATTTGTTTGGAGCATTGGCAATCATAGCCTTAGTGGCTAAAGAACAAACAGGCTGGTGGGCACAGGTGCGCTGGGGTTTGGGTCGTTTTATGAGTTTAGTCTTAATTTCCAGTATCATGTTGCTCGCTTTTGGCGATGATATGAATGAGCGTTTTATGCATGTAATTAAAGGCTATCCCCAATTACATCAGGCCTATACATCAATTACCGAGTTTGGCGAGGAATCTGTTGAAAAAATTGCGATTATAACCGGTTTTAAGCAAGAAAAAAAACCGCCTCCGGAAAATAGTATTTCTCTAGATGAAGTTTTGACTGAAACAGATCAGCGGCCCGTCTCAGAGAAGCCGGATCAAGAAGAAGCAGAAGAAGATGAGTCAACAAAAACACGACCGGACGACGTTTATGTTGATGTACCAGTAACCGAAAAAGTAGCCAGTAAGTCAGCTGACGGCACTACTAGTTATAGTTATGTGAAAAAAGATCGCACCTGGTCTGAAAACGCCATGCGCTACGGCTTGTCTACGGCTATTCGTCTGGACACTCTTTGGCCCAATGCCATTCAAGGTTTTTTAAGAAATCCCTTACTGGGCAGCGGCTATGCCACCCTCAACAAAGAAACTACCTATCAATTTACTGAGGCCGAATCAACTGATAACAATTTTCTGCGAACTTTAGGGGAGACGGGCTTGTTGGGCTTTGTCAGTTTTTACGGAATTATTTTAGTTTGTATTTATCTGGCTTATAAATTTCACGAAGTTGATCGAACCTATACCTCAGCCATTAGTGTCGGCTTTATAGGCGCTTCTTTAGGTCTCTTACTAAATGCAGTCTATATCGATGTTTTTGCTGCCTCCAAAGTTGCCTTTACTTACTGGACAGTCACAGGTCTGGTTCTAGCTCTCTATTACCTTGGCAGAAATCAACAGAGGCTGAAAAAGACTAAGGCTGTTCGTTGGTACAAGCAAGTTAAAAGCAAACTAGGCTTAAACTAATGAGCACTCACCTAAGCTGGTCTCAATTTTTAAAATTTTTGCAGCGTCACAGCGTGCAGCTAATTTTACTCATCATTGCCGCTTTAGCCGTCCGCTTATATAAGATCACCAATCCTGTTTTAGACTGGCATGCTTTTCGACAAGCTGACACAGCTTCTGTTACGCAACGTTATGTAAAAGAGGGAATCGATCTATTCCGACCACGATATCATGATTTATCTAATATTCAGTCAGGCCAAGATAATTTAAAAGGCTACCGCATGGTTGAGATGCCTGTCATTAATGCGGGGACAGCCTTACTTTTACAGACTTTTCCTCAGTTAGATTTAGTCATCACCAGTCGCTTAATTTCAATTCTGCTTTCTCTGGGAACTATTTTGTCACTTTATTGGATAGTTAAAATGATAGCCAATCACCAACTGGCCTTGCTTACCGCCTTTTTTATGGCCTTTTTACCTTATTCAATTTATTACTCGCGTGTGATTTTGCCGGAACCGGCTATGTTGTTTTTTGCCACTTTTTCTTTGGCATTATTTGTTTCATTTTTAAAAACTCAGCGTCAGCTTCACTGGTGGCTATCAATTATTAGTCTCAGCCTAGCGTTACTCATCAAACCATTTGTGGCTTTTTGGGCACCGGTATATCTGGCTCTTTTGTTTTATTACTATGCCAAACCCTGGATGCAAATTACTACTTATTTATACCCAATCTTAGCCATTATTCCTTTAATCATGTGGCGGCATTGGATTACGCAATTTCCTCAAGGTATACCAGCTTCGGACTGGTTGCTAAACAGCGATGGTATTCGTTTAAGACCCGCCTGGTTTAGATGGCTTTTTTGGGAGAGGTTGGGGAAATTGATGTCAGGTATTTTAGGCATACCACTAACTTTGTTAAATTTTTTTAAACGCAACCGAATTTTGGTTATTATTTTAACTTGGTGGATCGGAATTCTGGGTTATTTTATCGTCGTGGCTACCGGTAATGTGAGGCACGATTACTACCAAGTTTTAGCTTTACCGGCTTTGTGTTTAACTCTAGCGCGAGGAATAGAAATCGGCTACCTGTGGCTGCGATCATACTTGAATGGCCGCATTATTTTTTATCAATATATTGCTCAAGCCATTACTGGAGTCGTCATGCTTTTAATATTGGGTATTAGTTGGGCTCAAATCAAAGGCTACTATAACGTTAATCACTGGGAATACTTAAAGGCTGGTCAGGCTGCTGATGAACTTCTACCCGAAGATGCCATAGTCATTGCTCCGGCCATGGGAGACACCATGTTTTTATTTCAAACTCGGCGCAATGGCTGGCCCATTGGCTACAATATTGATGAAAAAATTAAACTTGGTGCTCAGTATTATGTCAGTGCCAGTTTTGATAAGGAGGCAAAAAAATTAGAAGAAAAATATACCACTGTTAAAAAAACTACAGAGTATATAATCATTGACCTAACCAATCGGCGACAAGATTGAGAGATCAAGCAGCCGCATGATTTTATGAAAATCTTAATGCTCACCCCTTATCTACCATACCCCCTGTTATCCGGGGGTCAAATTAGAACTTATAATCTGCTTAAAAAACTAGCAGATAAGCATGAAATCACCTTATTTGCCCTAATCAAAAATGATCAAAAGCTCAAGCATATTCCGCATTTAAAAAAGTTTTGCAAAAAAGTCAAAGTTTTTAAGAGATCAGAACTACCCTTCACTTTAAGCAATATCATTAAAACAGCCTTTTCCAGTTACCCCTTTTTGGTCATGCGCAACCATGTACCTGAGGTGGTTGAAGCTGTAAAAAAAGAGCTCGCTTCTGAAAAATACGATCTGATTCACGCTGAAACATTTTATATGATGCCTCATTTACCTCAAACTGAAATTCCTATTATTTTAGTAGAGCAGACCATCGAATACCTTGGTTATGAGTCTTATGCTAAAAAACGCTGGCGGCCGCTGCGCTGGCTTTTGAATCTTGACGTGGCCAAGATTAAGCATTGGGAAAAATTTTATTGGCAATTGGCAGATAAATTAGTAGCTATGAGTGACGAAGATCAGGCTTATATTCAAAGGTTTGTGAACAATCCGGACAAAGTGGTAGTGATTTCTAATGGCGTTGATACTAAGTGGTTTAAGCAAAAGCCGCAAAAACTTCCGCAAAAACCGACCATCTTATATGTTGGCACATTTAAATGGCTGCCGAATATTGAGGCTGTTAAATTCCTAATTGAAAAAGTTTGGCCTCAAATTAAAAAAACTCAGCCTAATGCACAGTTAAGAATTGTGGGTAATGCTCCGACCCAGGAAATAAAAGCCTATGGGAACCAGGACGATAGTATTGAGGTTACCGGCCGGGTGGAGGATATTCGTAATGCTTTTAAACGGGCTCACGTTTTAGTGGCACCGGTTTTTAGCGGCAAAGGTACCCGTTATAAAATTTTAGAAGCCATGGCAAGCGGTACACCGATTGTAGCCACTCCGACAGCAGTTGAAGGACTTAAACTATCTCACGGTCAGCAGGTCTTGGTGGGAAAAGATGCTCAATCTTTGGCTGACCTTACTTTAAAAGTTTTAAATGATCCAACTCTTTGGAAGGAGTTGTCACAAGCAGGCCAGACTTTTGTCGAACAGCACTATGACTGGAATCTCATTTCACAAAAACTTGATAAACTTTATCAATCAATTGGATAATAATTTGTATGCCGCAAACTAAACTTAGTTTTGTCATTCTTAACTACAACAGTCAATTTTGGCTTAAGAAAACTTTGTCAACTCTCAAAGAGCACTATCTTGACAAGACACAAACCAAGGTTCAGACCATTGTGGTGGATAATGCCAGCCAAGATGAATCAGTCTCGACGATAAAAGAGGAGTTTGGCTGGGTGGAGCTGATGGAATTAGATCAAAACTATGGTTATGCAGCTGGTAATAATCGAGCGCTCAAACAAATCGATTCAGAATATGTGATGCTGCTTAACAATGACGTAGAATTAACAGCTCAGAGTAAAATTGATGAAATGTTGGCTCTAATGGATGGGCATGATCAAGTGGCTGTGGCTACCCCCAAAGTAATGTTGGCTAATGGAGAGTTTGATTGGGCCTGCCACCGCGGTGAACCCACCCCCTGGGCTGCTTTTACTTACTTTATAGGCTTAGATAAGCTTTTTCCTGATAGTAAATTTTTGGGCAAATATCATCAAACTTATAAAGATTTGGGTCAACCACATGAGATTGATGCTTGCACTGGAGCAGCCATGTTGGTTCGAACTAAATATATGC
>CAZSQY010000027.1:0-10387 GCA_964609285.1 uncultured Pseudomonadales bacterium | reverse complement strand
GGTATTAGTCTTAAAAAAGGCGACTTTGTAGTCGCTTTTGAAAGCATTAATGACGAGATTAAAAAAGATAAAGAGGCAGCTATTTTAGTTGTGACAGAAAACGGTATGGGCAAGCGCACTAAATTAGATCAATATCCAATGCAAAAACGCTCCGGCTTGGGAGTTAAAGTGGCTGATATTACCAAAAAAACCGGTAAAGTCGCCAGTGTTAGACTGGTAACTTCACAACATAAAGGAGTGGTAATTACTACTGATCAAGGTCAAACCATCAAACTTCCCAATGAAAAAAAGGCCATGCCATTCTTGACCCGTCCCACACAGGGTGTGATTTTAATGAAACTGAAAAAGGGTGATAAAATCGCCACCACTGCCTTATTAGAAGAACAGGATTAAGCAAATAGAGCTAAATTGAAAGGGAACTCAGTCCCGATAGGGACTGGCTGGAGTGAACAAAGCTTAGTCGAAGCGTGGACTCAGCGGGGCTCGAACCCGCGACCTCTTGCATGCCATGCAAGCGCTCTAGCCAACTGAGCTATGAGCCCTTTTTAAATAATGTTAGGTTTTTTATTTTAACATTGTCTTATTCAAAATTCAGCACTAGTCACAAACAGAGTAGAGGAGAGGATAAAACGAAATTTGTTATATTTTTATATAAAAGTTAATTTATAAAAATATTTAAATCTATTTTGATATATTTTAAATTATAAGTTAACCTTTAAATATATTAGAATATTGTAGCGAAACTTATCTTCCCAGAGTAGATTGCTCTCCAGAGTAACAACAGTTCTTACTTTTTATGTATTAAAAACATACCATAAAAAAATCTGGTATATCAATGATAGTGTTCTAGCTATCTAATTAGCACTTAATGAAATAGTCTGCTAAATTTTAACTATTTTTCACTTATTCTGTGCTGGACGGTTTCTCAAGTTTAGCTTCTCCTCGTAAATCAGAATGATACTTCTCATGAATCTTCTTGAGCTTGGGCTGAGTAACGTGAGTGTAAATCTGAGTAGTGGCAATATTTTTATGACCCAGTAGCTCTTGCACCTCGCGCAAACCAGCGCCGTTATTTAATAAATCTGTAGCAAAGCTATGCCTAATTGCGTGCGGTGTTAAATTTTCTGAAATATGAGCTTTGCGCGAGTATTTGCGCACAATCCGCTGCACACTGCGGCTGGTTAAGCGCATACTGTCTCCATCATCAGTAATTTCAGGTTTTTTTCCTGAATAGCGAATAAAGACCGGCACCCAATTATCATCGCGGCTTTGTAAATAGCGCTTTAACCACACTACAGCTCGATCACTTAAAAACACTACCCGGCGGCGACGGCCTTTACCTACTACGCTAAACTCTTGTCTATCAAAATCAATCTGATCCCTATCCAAACCTACTAACTCACTAACACGCAAACCTGTAGAAAATAGTACTTCTAAAATGGCACGGTCTCGTAAACCTATTTGTGTTGAAACTTTAGGTTGACTTAACAAACGTTCAATCTTTTCCGCAGAAACAAAATCCATGTGGCTAGACTCAGCTTTGGGTAAATCAATTTTTTCCGGATGCAGCACCTCAGCGTCATTTTTTACCAACCACTTAAACCAAGAGCGCAAGGCAATAATGTGATAACTTTGAGTCTTTTTAGATAAATTTTCTCCCAGATCATCCTCATAGCGATTCAAGTAAAGGCGGTATTTGCGTATCATCTCTAAATCTAAGTTTTTTAAATCTTCATGACCCTGAGAGTTGAACCAATCAATAAAACGGTTTAAATAATGTCGATAATTGCGAATTGTTAAGGGACTTAAGTTACGCTCAACCTCAAGATGCTCGAGGAAATTAATCATAGCGGGCTGGGACAGAGTAGAGGTTGACATATTAATCTATAATAAGAATAAATTCGTTAACAAGACTAAGGTTGAGGAGCATTTGTAATTAACTCATTTCTGAGGGAGGCCCCTCAGCGTTTTGTCTTGCTTTGCAAGAACAAAGCCTGCTCCCCTTTGATCTTGATATGCAAGATCAAACTAGGGGAATCCCCCTAGACCCCCATTCTGATTATAGCCGCATCTTACGTTTCGGCAGATAAATTTACTACGGCTATAATCAGAATCATTATAACAAAGTAGGGCAGTGGGTGATAATTGGGCTCTGCCCTATTATTTACTGATAAATCAATCAAAATTAAAAATTGACTCGAGTAGTTAATTAAGCGAAATAGATTGACCTTAAATTACAGGGGCTAGTATTTAATATTAATCAAAACTTTAACGCAGAAATCTTACAACAACCTAAAACCTCCTAAAACCTCATGACAACAACTAAAGCCTGACAAGTAGATTGGTCAAAAACAGTTCACGCCGCAATGTGAGCTGGAATTATGACTAGTAATCACAGCTCCATATCAAACCTTAGCTGTTCTTAGCTTAAATATTCAATTGATCTATCAAACTTAGCCAAATAGGCTCTAAAAATTCCCCCCTGGAAAACAAGCCGTTTAAACGCTCAAAATCGGCTTTTTTTAGACATAGCAGTATGGTTGATCATGAATATAAGCTTGATATATCAAGGAATACGCAAAAATGAGTTAAAAGGATAAATTGTTAATAAAGCTAATTAAAAACTGATTAAAAACGATTTTTAAACTAAAAATCATATAGTAGCGAATATATAAAAGAGAGTATGTAAATCACGTTAAGAATATAAAAAATTAATCATCATACTAATTGCAACTATTAATGGCAGTCGAAAATAAAAACAGGGTTTTAGAGCCTATCTCAACCATTCTTGGGCTTACTTCGCAAAAGTTATATTGTGCGACATAGCACAGATTTAATATCTAGACATCTAACCACTAAAGAGAAGACCACTTCTTCTACTCGGGTGTATCACAAAAAATAACTATTTAAAATAAAATTTATTTTATTTTTATTTACCCCTAACCCGGAGGTTGCTATGTAAGACTTGCGCAAGATAAATTAGACCCTTTTAACCCCTCTTCGGGTTTTTTACCTTTACATCAGAATATTTTGTACAAAATGCTATAGACCAGGCTAAGAATAGAGGGGCTACTCTAGAGAAGATCTCGAAGAATTTTCTTAGTTTTCACTACACTTAAGCATGCTTTCCACTCTCAAATATCAGTCACTTGGCTTAAATGCTGACTTTTCCACATTTCTTGCATCATTACTTAGACTAAACCTAACTATATCAAACTATATCAAACCTTATTATTATAGGATTTTGAATAATTTTATTACCCCTCTACTCTAATCCGCTTTTCGTGAAAATTTTAATGCCCTCTTCTCTGGTTAATCTTACTTTTTTTATTTTTCACAGCCCTAAAAACATTAAAATATTCTATTATTAAACCAAAGAAGCCAAGTTTCTCAAATTCCTTTTCAAATTGCTTCCGGCTAACTAATGACCAAACTTGACCAAGCTCACCTACACCTCTGCCCTTTTTTCCTGCAGCATTTGCAAAAAACCAACTGTTAATTTACTTGATTAACCAAATAAGCCAATTTCAGTTCAATAATCTATCTCCAGGGAAAAAATATTACAAAAAGAATAGCTAAAGTAATAGCCACCAACGAATATTCAGTAATAGTATTTTTGAAGAGACGCCCCCTCAAGAATGAATGTAAAATACCCAGAATTAGATAGATTAAACCTGTGACAAACAATGAGGCATTCCAGGTTGGGATCGGAATTAAAGAAATAAGCATTACAAATTCAAACAAAAACACAGTAATCAATAAAGAATAAATTAAAATATCTTTGGCAATAAAATCTTCAAGGTTAACCGACCAAAGTGACATAAAAACTAGGGGTAGGTGTACCAAGGCGACTAACAAACCATTGCTCCAAAATGGCAACCTAAATGAAAAAACCGTGTTAGTTAACAGTAGAGATGTAAGCAGGGTCAAAAACAGGCCTACACTGTGCGCTGCATACAATAATTGAATAGTGCGGCCCTTAGCCACTGAATAAATATTGCCTGTCAAAAACAAAGCATACATACCTACTCCGAACAAAATTAAAATTAAGAACTGGCTTAGTATATTTGAGGGCAGTAAAAAATAAAATAAAGAAATGGCAGCGGCATACATGGCTGGAAGAGGTACAATCGTTAACCTTTCATGAAACTGCAAATCGTCAGATAAAGCCCAGGTGGATACCAAATAAGCTATTAAAGTAAAGGCTCCAATAGCCCAATAGCGCCATTCAATGCTAACATACTGCACTGCAAAAAAGGCTAAAGATAAAACAATCGTGGAAATAACAAATTTTTCTCTACGTCGCATGAATATAAATAAATTCGCAAATTAGTAATATATATGGGCTTATTTCTGAGGGGTAAACCCCTCAGCGTTTTGTTTCCCCGCTTAGGGGGAAGATCAAAGCCTGCCTGCCTGCCGGTAGGCAGGCTCACCTGTGACAATTGATGATTATCACACCAAGAGGAATCCCCCTAAAGACTAATTAACCCGATTTTTTAATAAAGTTTTATGAGCCTCTGCTCTCTTCATTCAAACTCGGAATGGCGCAATAAACATCTTCCACATCTTCCAGTTCGAGTAAATTATCAATTAATGTCTTTATCTGTTTCACATGCTGCTCATTTTGTGGTTCTAAAGGAATAGTGCATTCATACTCGTTATCTTGATTACGACTAAACATATATTTCACTGACCCGGGAGCGCCTAAAGAGCCGCCTGCCTTATTCAAAATGTTACGCACCTCAGCCGTAGTTCGATTCTTATTATCAGTCAAAGTAATAATTAACATCCCAATGCCGCTCGGACCAAAACCTTCATAGATCACCTCCTGCATGGGGCCGTTTTCACCCTTGCCCAATCCGGCGTTAATAGCTCGCTGGATATTATCCTTAGGTATATTGGCTTCTCTGGCTTTATCCAGCCAAACGCGAAGATTTACATTACTTTCCGGATCACCGGAACCGCCCTCACGTACTGCCGCCCGAATATTGCGGGAAATCTTACTAAAAATCTTACCGCGCTTGCGATCTTCAGCCGCTTTTTTATGCTTAATATTAGCCCATTTACTATGTCCTGCCATATTGAGGACAGTATATATGATTTACAGTCGAGTATCTAGTATTTTGAACTAGTAATAGATCATAATCACCTTAATAAAATAGACTGATGTATACATATTTTTATTTATATCCTCCCGCGACTTGACAAAACCAAAAAAAATCATTATCCTTTGACACTAATTGCTTGTTATTTGATATAACCATTATATGAAAAACTTATCTCCTCTAACCAAAAAAGCTATTGATGCGGCCCATCAACAAAACTGGACCCAAGCTATTGAAATTAACGAGGAAATCCTAGAAGAGAAGCCTCAAGAAATTGGGGCTTTAAATAGACTGGCTTTAGCCCGTATGCAGCTTGGCCACGTTCAAATTGCCGAAAAAGTCTTGAAAAAGGTTTTAAAAATTGATCGACATAATAAAATTGCTCAAAAAAATCTTAAAAGAGTCCAAAATAAAGAAAAGGGTCAAGCCGCTCAAATCGAGCAAAGATCTTCTTACATAGTTGAACCCGGCAAAGCCAAAATTATTGAATTGACACGTTTGACTGACAAAAACTCTCTTAAAAAATTGGCAGTAGGTCAGGCCTGTACCTTAGACCCCAAAAAAGCCTATGTTTCTGTCAATGCTAAAGATGATCAATATATCGGTACCTTACCCAGAGATATTTCTGAACGTCTTATCAAACTTATAAAAACCGGCAATACTTATGCCTGTCAAATCCATTCTATTGAAGAAAATCGCTTAAAAGTCCATATTAAAGAAGCTTCTGTCACTTCGGAAAACAAGGGAATTTTATCCTTCCCTATTGAAAAAAATGGAGATTCAGTTTTAAGTGAAGAGCTGGCAGCTGATTTTCAAGTTAGAAATGATGTCCCCTTAGAAATCGTGGACACTGATGAAGACGATGAACCCTCAGAAGACGATTTAGATGATTTTGATGAAAATTAGTAAAAAATTTAGGCTAGACTCAAGATCCAGCTTCTTGCAGCGTCATCTACTCCGGTCTTCCCAACAGGATGATCATATCTGCTCGATAACGATTCAAAAGCTGCTTATTTAAAGTCGCATCATTAATTAAATCAACTTGCCCCTGTAAAATTTTTCCTTCAAGCTTAGCTGCTAGCAGATGACAACTTTCCTCATGATTATTAAAGGCTAAACGATGATTTTTTAGTCTTTGTTGGTCATTCCCCACCCTAACGACTCTAGCTCCACTCTGCTCTAAAATAGAACTAATGCTGCTTGCATAACCACTTATGTTGGTGGTATTAATTACCCCGACGACACAGTCATTAGACAAAACCTCTGTTTGGGTAAAATCCGACGAATTAGCTTGTCTGAAAGGTTCCCATTCAGCTTGCCGCGTTAATAAAAATACTCTTAATTTTCTTTGATTTAAAGCGAAATCCAACCAACTAGAAGCATTAAAAAGTTTAAAATTAAAAGCTTTGGCCAAGTCGGAGCTAGTCTGAATATCGACATCAACAGGCACCCAAATTACTTCTTCCACTACCCTACCGCTGAGCCATGTCAAATCTTTAGGAGAAAAATTTTGCTGTTTTTTTTGATTTAACTGCTGCAACCACTCATCTAAATTTATCTGATTAATCTCTAAAGACCGCTCTGATAACCAATTAACAGGTAGTTCTGGATTAAGCTGATAAACTTCAATTAGTTCTGCGTTACCTTGAAAATATGCAAAATAAATTTGGCTGATTTTTCCTTCATCATTCTGCGTTAAGAATACAATATTTTGATTAGTATCATTACGAATAAAACGAGGCCCAAATATCACAATTAATAAGAAAATAAAACCTAATGCCACTAAACCCAATACTAACCATCGTAAGTATTTTGTGATTACGCTAATCAAAGACTTGAAACACTGCTTAAAACTTTTTTTTGAAGAACGGTTTGAATGAGGTCGGGCAAAATCTTTCATAATTGGTCTTATGACGTAAATACGCCTACAGCTTTTTATGGCTAAAGGTTACGGCCTGACTTTATTATATGGGAAAGGCTTATCAACAAGCCATACAAAAAAAATTTCGCTTTTACAGTTTTGGAGATACAACGCTGATTGTCTAAATATTGTTGAGTGTTTTAACCAAGTCTACTCTTCTCCCAACTCAAAACGTTCAAAGCGTTTAATTACCATCTTTTCTCCGATCTTGCCGCTGAGCAGCTTGACCAATTTCTCAACCGTAATACTAGGATCTTTCACAAACTCTTGATTAAGCAAGTCTTCAACATTTTCCGGATTCATGGCAGTGATTTGCATAGCAATATCTCTAGCCATGGTTTGAAACTCTTGGTTTTGAGCTACAAAATCAGTCTCACATTGAACTTCGACCATTGCTCCAACTTTACCGGTATTATGAGAATAACAAGCAATCAAGCCAGCCGAAGTTTCCCGATCTTGTTTCTTCTCCGCTCTAGCCAGACCTTTTTCTGCTACCAGCTGCTTAGCTTTTTTCAAATCACCTCCAGCTTCTTCTAAAGCTTTTTTACAATCCAAAATCCTTGCCCCTGTCTCTTCTCTTAATTTTTTAATATTTGCAGTTGAAATTTTTGCCATAAATAAATTCCTTAATAATTACTTAATTTATCAGCCTCTTTTCTACTAAAAAACCTTATGCAGCTTCTTTACCCGCCAGATAAGCCTTACCAAATTCCTCAACAATAAAACTAACACTTTTAGCGGCATCATCATTGGCAGGAACAGGAATATCTACCATAGTTGGATCACCATCAGAATCTAATAATGCCACCACCGGAATATCCATCATCTCTGCTTCTTTGACAGCAATATTTTCCCGAGTGAGATCAACAATAACTAAAGCATCCGGCATCCCGTCTAATTCACGCAAGCCTTCAAAGAAACGGCGTAAACGAGTTAGCTCCTTTTTCAACTGAGCCTGTTCAAACTTGGTGTAAGCCTCATACTCGCCTTCTTCAAACTTTTGCTCCATATCCTGCATGCGCTTGAGGGATTTCTTAATTTGGTCCCAGTTGGTTAAAAATCCGCCCAACCAGCGAGAAGTAATGTATAACATACCGGCCTCTTGAGCTGTCTTCTCCACAATCTCTCTAGCCTGGCGTTTGGTACCAACCAAAATCACAGTTTTGTTTTCTTTACCAAGTTTGTATAAATAGTTATAAGCTTGCTGCAACTGCTTAGCTGTTTTAGCCAAATCAAAGATGTGGACTCCATCTTTTTGCGTATAAATAAACTCCTCCATTTTAGGATTCCATTTATTGCGTTGGTGGCCAAAATGGCAGCCAGCTTCAAGCAAGTTTCTTAAATCATAATCCGGAGCCTTGTCCGGTAGTTTAGAAAAGTCAATTTTTGCCATAAATTATGTCCTTGTTTAAGCTCTATAGCAATTTTTTCTATAGAACTTTTGCGCTCATTTAATCAGAATTCAGGACTTAAGACTAAAGAGCGTTAATTAATATTAGACGGTTATTATAACTTAAACCCGCCTGGAAGCCAAGCTTAAACCATTAGCCATTAGTTCTACCACAGTCATGGGTCCTACTCCGCCAGGCACAGGGGTGATAAACAAACATTTATTTTTAACTTGCTCAAAGTCAACATCGGGTCGCGGCTCACCGACATCAATCACTACGCTTTGGTTTTTGATCATATCAGCAGTTATGAGTTTTGTTCGGCCGGTAGCAGTAATAATTACATCTATATCTTTTAGATAATTCCCTTGATCAATTCTCTGCTTTAGCCCTTTTCTGCCGACATTTTCCGCTTGATAACCATTTTGTTTTAAAACAGCGTACAACGGCTTACCCAATAAATCTGAGCGGCCAATGATTATGAACTTTCGCTGTTTTAAATCATAATCAGCTTTGCCTTTTGTTTGGTTAAGTTGATTAATCCTCTGCTCTGCTTGCTGCAGAATTCGTAAAACTGCTTGGGCTGTGGCTGGCAGTAGCAACCCCTGCTCTTTCCAAATACCGGCTTTAATCGCTGCCATTGTTTTTGGGTGCAAACCGTCCACGTCTTTATCCAATCTTAAAGCTGAAGTAAGCTGCTGCCACCAGTCATTAAAAGCCAATTGATTATCTGCAGCCTCTCGGTGACTCTTCCAGGTTTTTTTCCAAGGCTTTTGAATAATAATTCCAGTCACACCAGGATCTTGATTTAATTTCTTGATTAAAGCTTGAACAGATTTTAACGGCTGATCAGCTAAAGAAAAATAGTAGCGGTCATAGTCAATATTCAGGCGCTGCGCCAGCTGAGCCTTCAAGTCTGTGTACAACAGACTGCCTTGATCTTCTTCAAAAACAATGGCTGCAATTTTAACTTTGATACCTTGCTTAGTTAAAGCTTGGGTTTGCTGCTCCAACTCTATTGCTCTAGCTTCAGCAGTCTGGTAGCCATCAAAAATAATCGGAAAGTCTTGTTGGTTAATTTGGTTTGATTCTAACTGAGTGCGTTTCATGGCTGGACCCCCACCAATTTTTTAATGCGTTCTATATTCTCTTGATCCGGACCTGAGCCGTCAAGGCCAGGCACTTCTGTTATCAAAGGGTGTTTAATAATTAACTTATGGTTAAGAAATTTTTTTAGTTCTTGTGACGGAATTTTACCGTCACCAATATTGGCATGACGGTCATTGCCAGAAGCAAACTCAGTTTGGCTGTCATTAACATGAATGCAGCTTAAGCTTGAGTCTAAATTTAATTTTTGGATTTCTTTAATTAAATATCCGCGGTGACTTGAGGCTTGAGAAAACTGTGAATCAGAAGCCAAACTATAACCAGCTGCAAAAGCATGGCAGGTATCAACACACCACTCCAGCCTATCAGAAGCAATCTCGTCCAGCAGCCAGCGAATCTCTGTTAAATCTGAGGCAATTTTACCGTTTTGACCAGCCGAGTTTTCAATTAACAAACGGCTATCGTCCGGAGTATTATCTAAAATGTAAGAAATTTTATCCTTTAGCTGAATTTTAGCAGCTTCCCAGCCACGACCCTGATGACTGCCTAAATGCACCACCACACCCGAACCTTTAACTAAGCTGTCGAACTTTAAATCATAGATCAAGGACCGAACAGATTTATTTACCAACTCAGTCTTATCTGAGGCTAAATTTACCAAGTACAAAGCATGGGTAAAGACTGGTTCAACATCTAATTCCTCTCTTTTTGATAACATTTTGCGCACAGCAAAATTATCAAGTTCGCGGCGGCGCCACATCCGAGGACTTCCCGAAAAAATCTGCATGCAATTAGCCCCAATGTCGGTCGCGCGCTGCACTGCTTGGTCCAAGCCGCCGCTCATTGAAACATGACCGCCAATT
>CAZSQY010000026.1:0-11056 GCA_964609285.1 uncultured Pseudomonadales bacterium | reverse complement strand
GCGGAGCTGTTAAAATAAGAGTCTGATTAATCTAAAATTATTTATTAACAAGAATTATTATTTATGAAATTAGTTGTTGTTGAGTCACCAACCAAAGCTAGAAAATTAAGTGGATATTTAGGCAAAGATTTTAAAATCGAGGCCTCAGTGGGCCATGTGCGTGATTTACCTAAAAGTAAATTGGGAGTAGATGTTGAAAAAGATTTTGAGCCCACCTACCAAGTGGTGCGAGGTAAAGGAAAAGTAGTTAAGCAGTTAAAAAGTGCTGGTAAAAAGGCAGATGAAGTTTACCTGGCCATGGACCCGGACCGGGAGGGAGAAGCTATCGCCTGGCATGTTAAGTATTTACTGGCTGACGCCGGAGTAGAAGATGCTAAATTTAAACGTGCAACTTTTTATGAAATTACCAAATCCGCAGTTTTAAAATCTATTGAAAATCCTGGTTCAGTTAATTTAGATTTAGTGGATGCACAACAAGCCCGCCGGGTGCTCGACAGGCTGGTGGGGTATAAGATTTCTCCAGTTCTATGGCGTAAAGTGCGGCGTAATCTTTCGGCTGGGCGAGTACAGTCAGTTGCTCTGCGTTTAATTGTGGAGCGCGAACGCGAACGTGAAGCATTTAAGCCAGAAGAATATTGGGAAATCGATGTAGCTTTAAAATCAAATAAAACCAAGCTGGATTTAAAAACCATTTTTGAGGAGGGTAGTGCGATCGATGACTTGCCCGAACCTGTTTTTATTGCCAGTTTAAATAGAATTAATGGCGAAAAACATGATATCAGCAGTGAAAAACAGGCCAAACCTGCTATTGCAGATTTAAAAGCTGCTGATTATGAAGTGGCTGAAGTTGAGCGTAAAGAACGGCGCCGTTCCAGTAAAGCGCCTTTTACCACCTCTACTTTGCAGCAGGCTGCAGCTTACCGCTTAGGTTTTTCAGCCAAGCAAACCATGATTTTAGCTCAGCAGTTGTACGAAGAAGGTTTAATTACCTATCACCGTACCGACGCAGTTAATCTCAGCGATAGTGCGATTAAAATGGCGCGCGATCATATTCAAACAGAGTTTGGAAGCAAGTATTTGCCTCAAAAACCACGTATTTTTAAATCAAAATCAAAAAGTGCCCAAGAGGCACACGAGGCGATCCGCGTGACTGATATCAAGATTGATAAAAAACAAGTGCCTAGCCAAGGTGCTAAATTAAGCGACAGGCACGCTCGTCTTTATGATTTAATTTGGAGACGATTTGTGGCCAGCCAGATGACGCCCGCTGTTTATGATCAAACAACCATTTTAGTAGATGCAGTGAACCCGGAGAATAAAGATACCACTTATCGCTTGCGTTCATCCGGTTCTATTATGAAGTTTCCCGGCTGGAGGCGGCTTTTCCCCACAGACAGTGATAATTTGCTGCCTGAGGTTGAAGCTGAAGAGAAATTAGATTACTTAGACATCAATCCGCAGCAGAAGTTTACCCAGCCTCCGGCCCGGTTTAATGATGCTTCTTTGGTTAAAGAACTGGAGAAGCGCGGCATTGGCCGGCCCAGCACTTACGCCAGTATTATTTCAGTCATTCAGGACCGCGGCTATGTGGAACGGGAAAACAAGTATTTTAAACCAACTGTGATTGGTGAGACTGTGAATGACTTTTTGTTGGAGCATTTTCCCACTATTATGGATTATGATTTTACTGCTGAAATGGAGGAGGATTTAGACAAGATTGCTGAAGGTGACTTGAAATGGAAAAAAGTAGTGAAAGAATTCTGGGATCCGATGTCAGACAAGATTGAAGATGTGATTGAAAATGCTGAACGGGCCCAAATTCCGGTAGAAAAAACCGGAGAAAAATGCCCTGAGTGTGGTGAAAAGGAAGGCGGAGAAGTTGTAATCCGAACTGGCAAGTATGGCAAATTTAAGAGCTGTTCGCGCTATCCGGATTGTGAATATACAGCTGAATATGTTGAGTATTTGGATGACCGCCCCTGCCCCTTGTGTGAAGAGGGTAAGATTGTGATAAAAAATACCCGTTGGGGTAAAAAGTTTTACGGCTGCAGCCGCTACCCGGATTGCGACTGGGCCAGCTGGGGCAAACCCAAAGAAGGTTTAAAAGTGAGTAAAGAAGAATGGGCTGAGATTCAGGAACAGAAAAAGAAACGAAAAGCTGCTAAAAAAGCCAAGAGCAAGAAAAAGGGCTCAAAGAAAAAAAGTTAGTTTTGAAGCGTTAGCGAATTTATACCCAACAATGAAAATTATGATTTTTGGTGGTGCTTTTGATCCACCACACCGCGGTCACTTCCAGGTAATCAAAGATGTTCTGCAGCAGAATTTGGCTGACGAAGTGTGGCTGGTGCCAACCGGCAAGCATGATTTTGATAAAGAAATGGTGGAGGATCACCACCGGCTGGTTATGCTTAAACTAATGATAAAAGCTTTTCAGCCTTTGGGTTTGGCAGATAAAATTAAGATTAATAATTGTGAGCTGGGGTCTGAGGAAGTGAATCAAACCATTGATACTTTAGACGCTTTGGCTGAGCAATATCCGCAGCACCGGTTTATCTGGCTGATGGGGTCGGATAACTTGGCACGGTTTAACGAGTGGGATGGCTATCAGCGAATTATTCATGACTATCAAACCCATATTTATCCAAGAGATGGCTTTGAGCCTCGACCTTGGTATGAAGGCTTGACTTTACTCAAAAATGTTGAGCCGGTCGCTATTTCGTCTACTCAAGTTAGACAAGAATTAAGGCAAACCAAGGATGTGGATCATTTAATTCTGCCAACAATTAACAATTATATTATTCAGCATAACTTGTATCAGTCTTAGAAAGCATTTTATGGCAAAAGCTAAATATAAGCAGTATTTTGAACAAATGATCGAGGAGAACCAAGAATTGTTTAAGCAGTTTAAACCTATTCACGACAAGTATTCACAAGATCCGCAAAAATATCAGGAAGAGTTAAATCAAAAAGGGCAGCCGGTAGTGGATATAATTCGAGATTGGGAGCGGCGGTTGTGTGCAGCTATGGGTCGGACCAGGTATAGTAAATATTCAGAGCAGTTGTCAGAAAAGTTTTGGAACTTAGTGAGACAAGAGTTTGATCAGATCGATATGGTGGGTGTTAAAATAGAAAAGTAAATTAATAATTACTAGTATCAGATCATGCCTAATCAAAAACAAACCCCAGCCGACGGCTACTATTCAGAAGAAGAACTCGATTTTGACAGTGATGAGCTGGATTTGAGCTTCTTAGACGAAGACGACGAAGAATAATAGCTCGGTTATCTACTAAGCCTGATATAATCGAGAGCGTTATGAACATCGCTCTAGTTGTGCCTCATATATTTATGCATCAGCAAATTTTGCCTGATGTCATTTTTTCTCCGGGGGAGCTGGCTTTTGATTTGGCTGGTGGTCTAGTAGGGCGCGGCCATCAAGTAACTTTGTTTACACCCGGTCCTGTTGATTCTTATTTGAAAGATACTCAAACTCAAAACATTACAGCTGATCTTTCTTTATTTGAGCAAGAGTTAGCTGCTCGTGGCGATACTTATCTTGATTTACTCAAGAAACATCCCTTAACTTACATTACTTTAGCGCGCCAAGTCCAATCTGAGCTGGTGGCTCAAGCTTACGAGCTAGCCAATCAAGGCCAATTTGATCTGGTGCATGTCTGGTGTAACGAGGAAGAACAGGCTTTGGTAAATGCTAGGTTTTGTAAAGTGCCGGTGGTTTTTAATCATCATGAGCCATTCAATTTTCTAACCAGGTATCGGGCAATTTTTCCCAAATATCCGGATTTAAACTGGGTATCTTTTTCCTATGCTCAACGTGAGACTTTTGGTTTGCCAGTAAAGCAAGTGAACTGGGTGGGCAATGTTTACCATGGCTTGCCTGAAAATCAGTATCGATTTGAACCTCAACCGCAAGACTATTTGTTGTATATGGGGCGCATTATCCAACCCAAAGGCGTGCACTATGCCATTGCGGCAGCTAGGCAAGCTGGTAAAAAACTTAAGATTGCCGGTAAGCATTATGCTGGTCATAGCAAAGATAAATATTGGCAGGAGTTTGTGGAGTCAGAGCTAGATAAAAATCAAATCGAGTATGTGGGTTTTGTAAAAGAATTAGAGGTCAAGCAAGAGTTAATTGGTGGCGCAGAGGCATTATTGATGCCATCGACTTGGTGGGAGCCATTTGGCTTGGTGGCAATTGAAGCTATGGCTTGCGGCACACCGGTTATTGGTTTTGATCGAGGTTCCTTGCCGGAGTTGGTTGAAAACGGGACGAATGGGTGGGTGGTTGAGTATCAGGCTGAAACAAAGATAGAGAAAAACGGGCACCTGGTGGGCAAAAACTGGCAGCAGCTGCAAAAAGATAAATTTTTTCAGCAGAATTTAGAAAAATTGGTAGACGCAGTTAATCAAATCAAGCAGTTAAGCAGAAAAAACTGCAGACAAGAATTTGTTAAATGTTTTGGTTTAGACAAGATGGGCAGTGGCTATGAAGTGGTATATCAAGATTTAGTAAAAGAAAAATAAGCTTTATATCACCACCAACTCCGCCTTAATGTGTGGGTGAGATTTATAATTAACCAGTTTTAAGTCATCAGCTGTAAATTCATCAATATCTTTAATTTTTGGATTTACCCACAACAAAGGCCGTTTTTTTGGTTTGCGTTTGACCTGTTCCTTAGCTTGTTCTAAATGGTTTTTATATAAATGCAGATCTCCAATCGTATGGACAAACTCGCGCGCCTCTAGGCCGGTGACTTGCGCTACCATCGCCAGCAGCATTGAGTACTGGCTAATATTAAACGGCAGGCCTAAAAAAGCATCAGCGCTGCGCTGGTATAACTGCATGCGCAGTTTGCCCTTAGTTACGTTAAATTGAAAAAAAGTATGGCAGGGCGGCAGCCGCATCTCATCCAACTGGGCCGGATTCCAGGCGGAAACCAACATGGCTTTTGAATCTGGAGTCTCTTTTATTTCCTCAATCACATTTTGCAGTTGATCTATATGGCCGCCTTGATAATCCGGCCATTTGCGCCATTGATAGCCGTACACCGGCCCTAGATCACCATCTTCATCAGCAAAATCATTCCAGTAGTTGATTTCGTGTTCTTGCAACCATTTGATGTTGGTGTCTCCAGAAATAAACCAGAGCAGCTCATTCAGCATTAATTTAAAAGGCATTTTTTTAGTAGTGAGAATGGGAAAGCCGCGCCGCAAATCAAAGTGCATTTGATAGCCAAACATGCTTTTAATATTATGGATGCCGCGGGTTTTTTTGGTACGGCCATTATCCAAAATGTATTGCAGAGCATCGAGATATTGGTTCATAACAGTCAGTATAACAAACTACTTAGTTGCTATGCGGCGTAAAGTTTTACCTGTTTGGGTAAGTAGTTTAAATCCATAGCCTTGAGAATGATCATGTTGATAAACGATTTCTTTGATCGGAGTGCGGGCCAGCATGCGGGCGCAGATGGGGCAGGGTAGTAAGTTGATATAAAGAGAGGTATTGGTTAAATCAAGACTTTGATCTAGGGCAGTCAAGATTAGTTCTACCTCGGCGTGATTAGTATCAAAATGGTTAAGGTCATGGGGCGGCGTCAGGTGTTTTTCTTTGCTAGCACCCTTGTGCAGCATGTAAGTTTCGTAGGGTAGGATTCGATTGTGCGCCGCCGCCAACACCTGCCCGTCTTTGACCAAAACCGCACCAGTTTGGAAAGTATAGTCAAATGAATGCCGCGCCCTGAGGGCTGTAAATTCCAGCAATTCTTTATCAGTATATTTTTTGTCTGGTTCAAAACCAACCGCTGGCAGATCTGATTTTATTTTTACCAGATATTCTTTGGCTTCAGCCTCATCTACAAAGGAACTGACTAATTTATGCGGCAGTTGTTTTTTAGAAATTACATAATACTCAGGCCGGTAGTGAAAGGCCTTATGCCAAGAGCCATGAATCGCAATCACTGCTGACCACTCAATCTCTTTTAATACATATTTGGCATAACGTTGCGGGTAATTAAGAATTCCGGCCGCTTTTTGTTCTTTAAGAGAATTTTTCAGTTTAACCAGAGTCAAACTCTTAAACTGCGGCGAGTCTTCCAGACCAGGAATATATTCATCCGTTAAGCACCCCCAAACTACCGGACGTTTGGCTGCTAATTTTTGATTCAACTGCTGAATTCGTTTTTTGGATATATCGCGCGGAGCAAGCACAAAAATTGGCCGTTGCTGGCTTAGCTGCTGTTTGTCTTTGTTTTTGAGCTGCTGCCAGTTCAAAGATCTTAGTTTAGATTTCATGCGTATTTTTTTTGGTAGCGGTTTAAAAGTTTTTTGATTTTGGCTGCCTGCTGCTTGTATTTTTTAGCATTTTGCAGGGGCGTATATTTAAGCTGCCTGTAGTTCCATTCGCACAAGTCAGCCTCGTCAAACGGAATAAAATGAATATGCAGATGGTCAGTGACGCTCATTTGAGCCTGAGTGCCGCCTTCACGGATCAAGGTCCACATGCCTTTAATGTTATGGGTCTGGCGAATCAGTTTTTTAGCCAAGTAATTAAATTTGCGAATTGTTTCCCATTGCTCAGGACTTAATTCCTTTGGTGAACGCAAATGTTTTTTAGGCACTGCCATCAATTGTCCATCAATATAAGGATAAATATTGACTGTTAAGACAATGCCATTTTCTTCTAGCAAGATGTATTTGTCTTTTAAGTCACAAAAAACACATTTGCCAGTGTTTTGCCAAATTTTTTCATAATCGCCATTCACTCGGGCGTTTTTTTTGTAATGTTGATCGTCAGGCATGATGACTGCTCAATATTTAAGCAATTATTTTTCTTTTAAAGGATCACTAGCTACTCCCAAATAATCTTTTAACACATCGTTAAGATGTGCACCAACAGTCCGTTTCAAAATTTGCGTAGTTGAGATAAAGGGAGATTGCCGGTTTACCAACTCGACTGTGCCTCCGTACTCCGTAATAGTTTTATATTCTTTGGACTTTTGATAGCCCTCATTCCAGTTTTCTTTGACAGTAACGTAGTAATCTGGCTTTAGAAGGGCAATAGTGGGTTGATTTGATATTTGAGGAACAATGGTCACTAGGTCCACAAACCGGATATAAGATAACATCTCTGCCCGGATGTTCGCGTCTAAAATCGGACGGTTGGGGCCTTTGAGAGTTGAGACTGTTTGGTTGCTGCTGACACCTACCACCAACACATCAGCCAATTTTTTAGCTTCATGCAAGTAGCGAACTTGTCCCACATGCAGCATATCCCAGGCACCGGCAGTATAAACAATAGTCTTACCTTTGTCATGGATTTTGTTGCCAACCTCGGTTAGTTGGTCAGGTTTAACTAAACGTTGTTTCCAGTTGAATTTCACAGTTAATATTTTCTAGTTTAATTTTTAGGGTTAACGGCTGGTTTAAAAAACTGACCCGCCGAAGCGGGCATAAATCGGTACTAAATTAGTTATATCAATTTCAGGTCGCGGGCTCAATGACTTTCTTGCTTGTTTAGATGCGATCGGCCTAATTTCTACTTCTTAGTAAGTTGAGATTGACTAATCTGTCCTTGGTTCTAACATAATGCTCATTTTTTTCTAAAGTTTCATAAGGATTGTGAAGCAAAAACTTATAAAAGTCATAAAATAAAAAAAAGTGCGTTAGAGGATCAAGTAATTCCGGATGAGAAATTTTATTTTTACCTCTTTTTTCATAGCCGGAATGCAAAAAATATTTTCTAACTTGGTTTGCAGATTTATATTTACAGTCGACTAGCAGAAAGGCCAGGGTACGAGCCAGGTCAATGATTTTAGGTCCCACAGCTGTTTTTTCAAAATCCAACACACCGTTGATAGTCAAAATTTGTTCTTTATCAGTTTGGTCGGGATCAAAAGCAAACCGAAGGTTAGAGATTTGCGACTGATTAAGTGTTTGAAACAATAAATTACTGCGTACAAAATCCAAATGCAGCCATTGTTGATTTTGAATGCCGGCCAGTTTTTTTAGTATTTTTTTAAAATAAGGCCAAACTGCTTGATTCGGGTTAAGTTTGAGCTTTATTTTTAAAGCTTTTTGCACAGATTCACTATCAAAGTATGTGTTCATTTCTAACAGCAAATATTGTAGTATCAGAGTTTCTTTTTGTTCAAAAGTGTGATTATGAGCTTTAAATTTAGCTAGATCTGTGTGTAGAAAACCCAAAACTTGACCCAATAGTTTTAAATGCTTTTTTGTATAACTTTCCCAGTTAACAGTGTGTCCGGGTAAGTAATTGTACAAACAAACATAACGACTTTTGTTGTTTTGCGACAGTTTTAAAATAATTTGACCGCGCTGATTAGTGATCGCTGTTCGTACTGGCCAGTCCCGTTTGCTTAAAAATTGAGTAACAGCGTTGGCGCATTGAATGCGCTCTAAAATTTCAGGTTCTTGTTTAAAAACCACTAGCGCTAATTTGTTGCCAGAAGACAGTTCAAGAGGGAAGATGTGGTTGCGATAACCCTTTTCCTCTGGCAAGGTTTTAATAAGCTTATCTTTTATACCATAAGCTTGTAGAATTTTTTGTATAGCGCTTTGATTAAATGAGATTGCCATTAATAATTATTTGTTTTCCAGATATAATACTTGAGTTCTAATTATATAACGCTACTTACGTTGTTAATGATTGACTATTATGTCTTGGCAAAAAAAACTAAAAAATATTAAGGGCATCTTAATTGATGTTGATGGTACTTTGGCTAATGCAAAAAAGCAAGTTACCCCAGGTTCTCAGCAAACTATTAAACAATTAGAAAAAGCAGGTTATATCTTGGGAGTAGCCACCGGTCGTTCTTTAGGGACTCTTATTAACTATATATTACCTTTATTTTCTCAAGACTCACTGCATATTGTGGATGATGGCGCCAGTATTGTAAATGCGCGCGGTAATTATTTGTACCGCCAGGCAGTGCCTTCAGCTTTAGCCAAACAGATAGGGCAGCTGGCTATGAGTTTAGGTGCTAATATTGCATTTTCTCAAGATAAAAAGCGCTATTACAATCATAATTTTTTTCATCATATTAAAAGTAAAGATAAATGGAATAAAAATATGGCAATGGCCAGAGAAGCAAACGACTGGAGCACACCCAGTTTAATGCTGTATAACGTTGATCAAGAGTTAGCACAGCGCTTGGAGCGACTGCAGCCTGAGCTAGAAGGTTTTAGTCTAGCGGCCCGTCAGACTAATCAGGGATTAACTTACTCTTTCCGGGTGAAAGGCACAAATAAAGGCTCAGCTGCCTTGGTTTGGGCTAATTATCAGCATTTGCAGCCTGAAGAAGTTTTAATGCTGGGCGACAGCGAAAATGATTTGGAAGTAATGCAGCAAGTTGGGGTGAGTGTAGCTATGGGTAATGCGGTTGAGTCAATTAAAAAAATGGCAGATACTATCACAGATACTAGTGATAGAGATGGTTTATCTAAGTTTGCCCATCAATATTTGTTGAAATAATATAAATTATTGCAGTTAAAAAAGATAAAAAATTATTTATGAAAATTAAAGGTATACGCACTCCCATTGTGCAAGAAGGTGATGATTTAGAAAAGATTATTTCTGAGTCTGTATCCCGAATATCGGAGCAGTCGGTTTTAGTGGTAACTTCTAAGATTATTAGCTATGCTCAGGGTCGTTTAATAGCTAAAGACTCCAATAATCCCCAGCAAAAACAAGATTTAATCCAAGCTGAGGCTGACCAGTATTTGCCGCAGACCTATTCTCAATATGGCATGACGCTTAGCATCAAAAACCATACTTTGACGGTTAACGCGGGCGTGGATGAATCCAATGCTAATGGTAAATATGTGTTGTGGCCACAAAATTTACAAGAATCAGCTAATCAAATTTGGCAGTTTTTACGTCAACACTATCAAGTGCAGCAAGTCGGGGTGGTAATATCGGACAGCCGTACCTGGCCTTTGCGTTGGGGAGTAGTTGGTACTTGCTTAGTACATTGTGGTTTTAAGCAGTTAGCAGATTATCGAGGGAAAAAGGATTTGTTTGGTCGTAAGATTAAATTTGTGCAGCTCAACATTGCTGAAGCCATTGCCTCAGCCGCTGTTTTAGAGATGGGGGAGGTGGCTGAGCAAACACCGCTGGCCTTGGTGGAAAGAATTAAACATATTGAATTCCAGGATCGCGAACCCTCTCAGGCAGAATTAGAGACCTTGCAGATTAAGGTTGAAAATGATGTTTACGGGCCTTTTTTAAAATCTGTGCCTTGGGTTAAAAAATAATTGACATGACTTCTTTGCAAACCAGCTCTCAAATTTTATTTGATGAAGCCAAGAAAATGGGTTTAAACCCTCAGTGGGAGACTGATTACGGTTTATTTTCAGTTAAAACGCCCGAAGACTTGAAGAAACAGTTCTCCTCGGGCAGCGGTGAGCCTCTGACAATTAATGATGGACCTCGCCAATATTTTTTTTACAGTCGTTTAAACTTAAATGGTTTGCGTGGACATATTTTAGCCAAGAATAAGCATTTTACACGCTTGGTTTTGGAGCAGTATGGTTTATCAGAAGTACCTTTTATTCTGCCTCAGAGTAGAACAGAGCTAAACAAGTTTTTTGATCAGCATAGGCCAATTATTTGTAAACCTTTACAAGGCAAGTGTTCCGAAAATGTTTATTTAATAAAAAACAAGAGTGATTTAGATCAGCGTATCTTGGAAAATAATTTTTTTGAAAAATATTTGACAGGTGTAGAATATCGCTATTTAGTCTTGAAGCATAAGGTAGTTGCGGTTCAAAAAAAAGAAGTGAGGCCTGCTACAAATAAGCCGTGGAATTTGTTCTACATAGGTTTAAGGCCAGAGGATTGGGATCAGTCAGTTGCTGCTAAGGCTGTAGAGATTACTCATGTTTTAGGTTTGAATTGTGCTGGGATTGATTTTATTCGAAATAAACAGGGCCATCACTCAGTATTGGAAGCTAACTCTATTCCGGGTATTGTTAAGATGCATTATCCGGATGATGGCGTCAGTTTTAATGTGGCTCGGA